>NZ_AJQF01000012.1:0-20300 GCF_000261705.1 Bradyrhizobium genomosp. III
CTGAAAAGCGTCTTCAATTCAAAGACCAAGGCGGTGCTCTTCAACAACCCCTTGAATCCCAGCGCGGTGGTTTTTCCGCGCGAGGATCTCGAGCTCTTGGCGCGCTACTGTCAGGAGTTCGACGTCATCGCGATCTGCGACGAGGTCTGGGAGCACGTCACCTTCGACGAGCACAAGCACATCCCGCTGATCACCATTCCGGGCATGCGCGAGCGCACCATCAAGGTCGGCTCGGCCGGCAAGATCTTCTCACTGACCGGCTGGAAGATCGGGTTCGTCTGCGCCGCGCCGCCGCTGTTGCGCGTCGCCGCCAAGGTGCACCAGTTCCTGACCTTCACCACGGCGCCGAACCTGCAGGCCGCCGTCGCCTACGGCCTCGGCAAGTCCGACGACTACTTCCTGTCGATGCGCAAGGATTTGACGCGGAGCAGGGACCGCCTGACCAAGGGGCTGGAGAGCCTCGGCTTCCCCGTGCTGAAGTCGCAAGGAACCTACTTCCTCACCGTCGACCTGTCGCCGCTCGGGCTCAACGAGAGCGACACCGAGTTCTGCTGGCGAATCGTGAAGGACTACAAGGTCGCGGCGATCCCGGTGTCGGCCTTCTACGAGCAGGACCCCGTGACATCAGTGGTGCGCTTCTGCTTTGCCAAGAAGGACGAGACCCTCGACACCGCCCTGGAGCGGCTGTCGGACGCGGTGCGCGGTCGCAAGAGGTAGAGATGACGAATGTCGGCCGCTGCGGGTTTGGCCTTGGCCTCGCGATCGCCGCCGCGCTGAATTTGCTTTCCGCCCCTGTCAGGGCCGAGGAGCGGGTCGTCAATTTCTACAACTGGTCCAACTATATGGCGCCAGACGTCCTCGAGGCCTTCACCAAGGAGACCGGCATCAAGGTGGTCTACGACACCTTCGATGCCAACGAGACGCTGGAGACGCGCCTGATGGCCGGCAAGTCCGGCTACGACGTCGTGGTGCCCACGGCCTATTTCCTGCAGCGCCAGATCAAGGCCAATATTTTTCAGAAGCTCGACAAGTCGAAGCTGCCGAACCTGGAAAATGCCTGGCCGATGGTGACCAAGAACCTTGCGACCTACGATCCCGGCAACAATTACGCCGCCAACTATATGTGGGGCACGACGGGCATCGGCTACAACGTCGCCAAGGTGAAGCAGATCCTGGGGCCCGACGCGAAGATCGACAGCTGGGACATCGTCTTCAAGCCGGAGAACCTCGCCAAATTTAGAGATTGCGGCGTCCACATGCTCGACTCCGCCGACGACATCTTTCCGGCGGCGTTGAATTATCTCGGGCTCGATCCGAACTCGACCAAGCAGGCTGACCTCGAAAAGGCCGCCGATGTCGTCGCAAAAGTCCGCCCCTCCGTGCGCAAATTCCACTCCTCCGAATATCTCAGCGCGCTCGCGACCGGCGAGATCTGCTTCGTGGTCGGCTGGTCCGGCG
The DNA here is from genome assembly GCF_000261705.1 of Bradyrhizobium genomosp. III. Lineage (NCBI taxonomy): Bacteria > Pseudomonadati > Pseudomonadota > Alphaproteobacteria > Hyphomicrobiales > Nitrobacteraceae > Bradyrhizobium > Bradyrhizobium genomosp. III. Next base: position 1,459 of record NZ_AJQF01000012.1, read on the forward strand.
ACATCATGCAGGCCCGCGCTCGCGCGGCCGAGGCCAAGAAAGACAACAGCAGTGGCATCGAGATCGGCTACGCGATCCCGAAGGAGGGCGCGCAGATGTTCTTCGACAATCTCGCGATCCCCGCGGACGCCAAGAACGTGAGGGAAGCCTACGAGCTGATCAACTATCTCTACCGTCCGGACGTCGCCGCCAAGAACTCGGACTTCCTGTCCTACGCAAGCGGCAACCTCGCCAGCCAGAAGCTGGTCGATCCGAAGATTTTGAACGACAAGAACATCTATCCGGACGAGGCGACGCTCGCAAAGCTGTTCGTCATCACCGCGCGCGAGCCGGCGACGCAGCGGATCATCAACCGGCTGTGGACCAAGGTGAAGACGGGAAGGTAGAGGGGCCGCACTCGTCATTGCGAGCGGAGCGAAGCAATCCAGAATCTCTCGGTGAGGGCACTCTGGATTGCTCGTCGCTTAGCTCCTCGCAGTGACGGCGCAACTACCGCCACCTACGGTGCAGCCACAGCCACTGCTCGGGATGCTCGCGCACCCAGCTCTCCACCACGCTGGTGATCGCCTGCGTGGTGCCCTGGATGTCGATCTTGCCGTCGGCATCGCGCACCGGTTGGACCTCCTCGGTGATCTCGGCGGTGAAGCGGCCGCCGGGCAGGCGGATGATGCGGACGCCGTGGATCGGGCATTCGACCTGGCGGAGCAGGCGCGCCAGCATCGGGTTGGCGCGGGTCTTGCGGCCGAAGAAGGTGACCTCGACGCCGCCGGTCAGATACTGGTCGATCAGCATGGCGACGTGCTTGCCGTCCTTGAGCGCCTGCGCGAGCCTTAAGGGAGCGTCGCGGCCCGCCGGGATCAGCGTGCCCATGTTGACCTGGCGCATCTCCTGGATGATGCGGTCGGCAGATGCGATGTTCGGCCGACGGTAGAGGATCGCGGCATCGAGGCCATGCGAAACGGCGGCGAGCGCCGGCAATTCCCAATTGGCGAGGTGAGCTGCAAAGATCAGCGCCGGCTTGCCGTCGTCGCGGATCTGGTCGAACAGCTCGATGCTGCGCGCCGGGAGTTCGATCCGGCTGTTTTCGGGATGGTCGCGGTCGTAATCCCAGACGTGATCCATATGGGCGAATTCGGCGCCGACGCGGCCGAGATTCTCCCAGACGCCCATCAGGATGGCTTCGATCTCTTCGGGCGACTTCTCCGGAAACGCCGCGGTGAGGTTGGCGCGACCGATGCGGTGCTCGCGCAGGCGTGGGCCGATCAGCTTCACCACGCGCGCGAAAAAGTCCGAGGTCTTGACCGGATCGAAATAGCGCGTGGTACGCAGCATGCCGACGGTGGCGGCGCCGATCAGGCTGCCGCCGATCGATTTCGCAGCCTCCCGCGCGCGGGCCTTCGTCCTCGCAGGAAGCAGCGCCATGCGTCCGGTCAGGCCGGTTCGCGGGTCAGGATCAGCGAGGCGTTCTGGCCGCCGAAGCCGAACGAGTTCGACATCACCGCGGTGACGCGGGCGTCGCGCGCCTTGTTGCCGACGACGTTGAACAGGATCGTGGGATCCGGCGTCTCGTAGTTGATCGTCGGCGGGATGCGCTGATGCTCGAGCGTGAGCAGCGAGAAGATCGCCTCGACCGCGCCTGCCGCCGAGATGGTGTGGCCGACCATCGACTTGTTGGAGGTCACCGGAATCTTCTGCGCCAGCTCGCCGAACACGGCCGATGTCGTGTTGAACTCCATCTTGTCGTTCTCGGGCGTCGCCGTGCCGTGCGCGTTGATGTGGTCGATCTGGTCCGGCGTCATGCCGGCATCGGCCAGCGTCTTGTTCATGCAGCCGATGATCGGCTTGCCGTCGGGCGAAGAGCGGGTGCGATGGAAGGAATCGGTGAGCTCGCCGCAGCCGGCGATCACGCCGAGGATCTTTGCGCCGCGGGCGGTGGCGGCCTCGTAGCTTTCCAGCACGAGCGCGCCGGCGCCTTCGGCCATGACGAAGCCGTCGCGGTTCTTGGAGAAGGGGCGGGAGGCCGCCTGCGGCGGATCGTTCTGGGTCGACAGCGCCGAGAGCAGCGAGAAGCGCACGAGGGCCTCGGGGTTCACGGTGCCGTCGGTCGCGACGCACAGCGCAGCATCGGTCTCGCCGCGGCGGATCGCCTCGACGCCGAGCTGGATCGAGGTGGCTCCGGACGCGCAGGCCGTCGACAGCGAGATCGGCGAGCCCTTGGTGCCAAAGGTCTCGGCGAGATGCGCGGCCACCGAGCCGAACATGAAGCGGTGATGATAGGCGCTGTACTTGCCGCCGCCGGAGATGCGCAAGAGATCGTCATAGTTGAAGTCGAGCGCGCCGACGGCGCGGCCGAGCTCGCGTCGCTGTGGCCATTCGACCTCGACCGGCGCAACCGCGAGGAAGAGGGGCCCCGGGAAATCGGCCTTGGCGCCGATGCCGGCCTGCTCGAGCGCTTCTTCCGTCACGAGCTCAGCCATCCGCTCGGACAGGCCGGTGGAGGAGAATGGATCGACGCTGACGAAATCGACGGTGCCGGCCATCGTGGTCTTGAGGCCGTCGACCGGAAAGCGCGTGATGGTACGGATGCCGGATTCGCCGGCAACGAGCTTGGCCCAATTGTCGGCCTTGCCGGCACCGAGCGAGGTCATGATGCCCATGCCGGTGACGACGACGACGGGGCGCCCGAGTTTGTCGCGTGGTGCAGTCATGTCGATCCCCCGATAGAGCTAGCTAACTGCCTCGACCAGCGCCATGCCTTCGCCGCGCCAGTGTCCGGCCCCCACCACCACAATCTGGGTGGGCGCTCCCTGCATTTCAATCTCGGTGCCCGTCGAATCGTTCGGCGGGAACAGCGCACCGCGCGAGATCGACAGCGCGGCGAGCGCGATGCCGAGCGGGAATTGCGTCTCCATGGTGTGGCCGAACATCGTGCCGGTCGAACGCACCGGGAAATCGGCATGGCCCTTCAGGAAGCCGCGCTCTTCGCTCATTGCGGGCTCTGCACCGGTTGCGCCTGAGATGATGGCGCCTTTACCTTCGCGCCTGGGCAGCTTGGCCCACAGCTGCTCCAGCGTCGCGGCCATGTCGCCGGGCTGCTTGCGCCGGGCGAGGTCGGCGACGACGCTCGACAGTCTTGCGAACGGCTTTGCGCCGCGCGCTTGCGCATGCGCCTTCGACTCCAGCACCAGGAAGGCGCCGGCAGATCCGAGCGCGAAGCCGGCGTGGTCCTTGCGCGCCCAGACGGGAGCGAACTTGTCCTTGAGGTTGAAATCGCCGAATTCGTAGAGGACGAGCAAGTCCTTGCGCTCGCCATTATGCGAGCCGCCGACCAGCGCGATGTCGCTCTCGCCCGAGGCGATGCGCGCAAGCGCAATGCGGGCAGCATCGGCGCCCGCGACCTCTTCGCCCATGAAGGTGCGCGAGGTGCCGCCAAGTCCGTGCACGATGGCGATGTTGCCGGCGAGCAGATTGGAGAGCTGCGCCAGGAACAGCGTCGGCCTCAGATCGCTCATCAGCCGTTCGTTGAGGAAGCCGGGCGCGTTCGCGCCCTTGGCCTCGGCCGTCAAGACACCGGTGTCGACGTTGAGATCGCGCTCGCCGCCGCCGGCGGCCACCACCATGTCGATCTTCGACAGGATGTCCTTGTTGCCCTTGATCCCGGCTGAATCGAGCGCAAGGCCGGCGGCGTAGGTGCCGATGCGCTGCCAGGCTTCCATCTGGCGCTGGTCGCCCTTCTTCGGGATCTGGCTGTCGAAGCTGACAGGCGTCAAGGGATGCACGATGTAGGGCGCAAAGCCCTTCTCGTCGACATTGATGCGCTTCTCCTGAAGCGCGGCCCAGTTGGCGTCCAGGCCCTCGCCGAGCGAGGTCGCGAGTCCAATGCCGGTGATCCAGACTTCGGTCTGGCCGGGCTTCGAAGCAGTGTCAGTCATGGCGATACGGCCTGTTGCGGAAAGCCGACGCGCTCGGCGACTTTCGTCATGTAGCCGCGCATATCCGCATTGGGGAAGGGGATCAGCGTGAAGGTGAGCGCCGAATTCGCGCGCAGCTTGCCGCCGACCCTGATCTTGGCTTCGGTCATGGCATAGCCGGAGCCTTCATGGATGAGGCTCGCCTCGATGCTCATGAGATCGCCGGGGAAGACCGAGCCGCGGACCTTGGCCTCCTTCACGGCGGCAAGGATCGGCATGCGTTCAAACTTGAACACGCCGAGCTGAAGCCAGCCCGAGGCCTGCGCCATCGATTCGATCAGGAGCACGCCGGGCATCAAGGGGTAACCCGGGAAGTGCCCCTCGAAGATGGTGCTCTCCTGCGGGACCTGCGCTTCGACGACGATCGTCTTCTCGTCGACCTTGAGGTCGACGATGCGATCGATCATGTGGAAGTATTCGAGTTGCATGACCGCGCGCTTAGGCGCTCGCGCCCTTGGCCGCAACCAGTTCGTCGATGCGGGCGCACAGGTTCTTCAGCACGAAATACTGCTCGGTGGTCGCCTTGCCGTCATTGACCTCCTGGGTCCACTTTTCCAGCGGGAGCTTGATGCCGAACTGCTTGTCGATCGCAAACGCGATATCAAGGAAATCGAGGCTGTCGATGCCGAGATCGTCAATGGCATGACTATCCGGCGTGATCGTGTCGCGCGGGATGTCGCAGGTTTCAGCGATGATCGTGGCGACCTGATCGAATGTGGAAGACATCACTAAGCCTTTGATATATTGCGGATATTTGTCAGGTTATCCAGAGTGGCACGGTGGGTGGGCATCGCGCCCCTGATGACGCCCTCAAACCCCCCTCTGGCCGGGTCGAAAGCCCGTATATCGGAGCGCCGCCCTGAGTTCAATGGAGGCGGGCAGGCGGTGAGACGGGGCTGGGGATGCCCCGCTGAAGTCGCGTGCCCGCCGGGGCCGGGGCGAGGTGGGCCTAGATGTGCGGCGTCGTGATCTTGACGCAGTCGCGACGGCCCATCAGCACGCAATCCTGGGTCCGGCGCAGGTCGGCGATGCTGACCGCGAGCCAAATTCCGATTGCGGTTAGCGCGATGGTGAAGGCCAGCGCCGCGATGTTGGCGAGCATGCGATGGCGGAAATTGTCCGGCTCGGCGCGGGGCTTCTCGTAGCGCGACAGGTCGAGCGGTTCGGGGGCGACTCGCAACGGCTGCACGGTACCGCTGCCGCGGTGGACCGTCGGGGAAGGCGAGGTGCGCGGCCTGAACTGGAGCACCCGGTGCTCGTCGTCAGAGCTTATGGGCCGCTGGGTCGTCATGGGGCGGGGATCACTCCGAAGCAGCGATTTTAGATAGCACACGTGATGAACGTGTTGCAGAAAATCTTCGCAATGCCCGCGTGCATTTGTACGCTCGCACTATTTGTGCATGGATTGTGGGAAGCGACCGCGGAACCGGCCGTCGTGTCGGCGGCAGGGATGCAAGGGTTGCGTTGCAACAACAGAGGTAGCAAGGGCCAAGGATTTCACACCTTCGTTCCCCTCTACATCGGCTTGTGATCTCCGCGTCCTTCCGAACACGTTTTGCCGCCGCATGGCCCATGTCATAGTCGTGGAACCTGAACCGTGCATCCATGCGAGGGGCCTTCGACCATGACCACGACCAACGCGCGTGAGCCGAGAGTGCACCCGGTCACGATCCTGTCGCTCCGGCCGACGCAGATGACGGTCGGCATGCGCGAGGTCAAGGAGAAGCGCAAGCGCTGGCGCGAGCATGACAAGAAGAAGCAGGCGGATCTGCTCGGCAAGCACATGATCCCCGTCGTCTACGGCCCCGACGCGCGCTACTATGTGATCGACCATCATCATCTCGGCCGCGCACTGCACGACGAAGGCGTCAAGGAGGTGCTGGTGACCATCGTCGGCGACCTCCGCATGGTCGAGCGCGAGGCGTTCTGGGGCGTGATGGACAACAAGCGTTGGGTCTATCCTTACGACGCCAAGGGCGAACGGCGGCAGTTTCGCGACCTGCCAAAATCGGTTGCCGATCTCAAGGACGATCCGTTCCGCAGCCTTGCCGGCGAATTGCGCCGCCTGGGCGGCTTCGCCAAGGACACCACGCCGTTCTCGGAATTCCTGTGGGCCGACTTCCTGCGCCGAAAGGTCTCGCGCAAGACGGTGGAGGCCGATTTCGACAAGGCGATCGAGAAGGCGATGTCCGCAGCCAAGAGCAAGGACGCGATCTATCTGCCCGGCTGGTGCGGTCCGGAGGACGATGATTAGGGGCAGTCGGGAATCGCTCTAGTGAGCTGACCATCATGCGCAGCCGCTCGCGTCAGTCGCGCTGGAAGATCCTGGCGCCGGGATAGGCGCGGCGAGCGTAAGTGACCACTAGCGCACGATCCTGCGTGTCGAGGAAGGGCGTTCGGATCAGGCACGATCCGACGATGAGGTGCCACAGGCCATTGAGCTTCTGGATCACGATCTTCATTTGAATAGTCCTTGATGACTCCCATTCCAGCGAATGCTGCTGGTCGCCGCAGTGCTTAGGATCGTGTCCGCGGACGTAGAATTCCCAACACGGCCGGGCTCCGCTGCAAAATACGTCGACCATTGTTAGTTGGTTGCGGAATGCGTCCAGATAAGCCGGATCCCATCACAGGCGCTTGAGTGAAATCAATTTCCGCGCCCATGAAACCGTCCTGAAACAGAGCCGTCCCATCTGTATGGGGTAGACGAGCTCACACAGGAGGCGAACATGCGCCGTCTGGCTTTCGTAATTGCGTTGCTCGCGGTCGCTTCGGCAGGAATTTCGGCATCGTTTGCCGCAGTTCACCACGCCAAGTCGTTGACGTTCGCGGAGCGCTTTGCTCCGGCGCTCGAGTTGATGGCGAAGCGCTAGCGGCACGGCGCCTTGCAACCATGAGCGATGCCGCGGCTGATCGCTCGCGGCGGGACATCACGTCGCACCCGTCGACCGGCCAGATGCGGCGATGGCCGGATCAGGCTTGACTTGTCGCAAATCTGCGCCGCTGTGACGGGCTAAAGTCTCTCTGCATGGTTGCAGAAGCAGCGTTGTGCCCAGACGTCGTGGGCCCGGGCTCCAAGTCATGCAAGACTGGAGACATGACCATGAGCCTCATCTTTCGTATCGTCTTTATCATTGCCGGCGCGCTCACCGCGTTGTTCGTCGCGCGTGATGCCCTGAACTTCACCATCATCCAGACCTTCGTCGCCGTCCTGCTCGTGACAGCCGTCGTGGGGGCTGGAAGTCTCTGGAGCATGCGGCGGAAGACGTGAGCAGGACAGAAAGCGGCGGTTCGGCCGGGCTCAGCGAAACCGAGGCCCGGCTGCGGCTGCAACATGAAGGTTACAACGAGCTGCCTCGGCCCGAACGGCGCACGCCCCTGCGCATCGTGCTCGAGGTGCTGCGCGAGCCGATGCTCGCTCTCCTTCTGTGTGGCGGGGTGGTTTACCTGCTGCTCGGCGACCTCCGCGAGGCGCTGCTTCTCCTGGCATTCGGCGCCATCTCCGTCGTGATCACGATCGTGCAGGAAACCCGCACCGAGCGCGTGCTGGAGGCGTTGCGGGAGCTGACCAGTCCGCGAGCGCTCGTGGTCAGGGATGGCGAGCGGCGGCGGATCGCGGGCCGGGACGTCGTCCGCGGCGATCTCCTCGTCCTGGCCGAAGGCGATCGGATTCCGGCGGATGCGGTACTCGTCAGTGCGCGTGATCTGGCGGTCGATGAGTCCCTGCTGACCGGAGAGTCGGTCCCGGTTCGCAAGCAGGCCCTCAAGACGCCGGTCGCCGAGGCTTCCATGACTGAAAAGGTCGCCTTGGCCGAACATCGCCCGGGCGGCGATGACCTGCCGTTCGTGTATTCGGGCTCGCTGGTCGTGCGAGGCGAGGGCCTCGCCGAGGTCGAGGCCACCGGCCCTCGCAGCGAGATCGGGAAGATCGGACTGTCGCTGCATGGTTTGCAGTCGGAGCCGCCGCGGCTGCAGCAGCAGACCGCACGGCTCGTACGGCTTTGCTTTCTCGGCGGCGCGGCGATCAGCCTGGCGGCTGTCCTGCTTTACGGAGCGTTGCGCGGGGATTGGCTGCAGGCAATGCTCGGAGGCATCGCGATCGGCATGTCCATGCTGCCTGAGGAGTTTGCCGTCGTCCTCACGGTGTTCATGGCCATGGGCGCCTGGCGGATCTCCAAGGCGCGGGTGCTGACGCGGCGCGCGGCCGCGATCGAGGTGCTCGGCTCCGCCACGGTGCTGTGCACCGACAAGACCGGCACGTTGACGCAGAACCGGATGTCGGTCGCGGAGCTGAGGCTACGCGACGGGACGAGCGTCCGCCTCGTGTCTTCGCAGCCGGCGCCCGTGGGAGCGGAGTTTTTCGAGCTGGCGCGTTGCAGTGCTCTGGCGAGCTCGCCCGAACCGTTCGATCCGATGGAGAAGGCCCTGCACGCGTTCGCGCAGGCGAACCTGCCGGAGGCTGATGAAACCCTGCATGCTCGGACCTTGATCCGCACCTACGGCCTGCGTCCCGAACTGCTGGCGATGACCCAGGTTTGGCAATCGTCCCAGGGAGTGTTCGCCTCGGCCAAAGGTGCTCCCGAAGCGATTGCGCGCCTCTGCAAGTTGCATGGTGCGGACCAGGACGCGATGCGGGATGCGGTCGCGGCGATGGCCAAGGACGGTCTTCGCGTGCTCGGCGTGGCCGCCGCGACCTGCGACGGCGAGGCCCTGCCGAGCTCGCAGGAAGGTTTTTCGTTTCGCTTCCTCGGTCTGGTCGGGTTGGCCGATCCGCTTCGTCCGCATGTCCCCGAGGCGGTGGCCGAATGTCGTTCGGCCGGCATCCGCGTCGTCATGATCACGGGCGACTATCCGGCGACCGCCATGGCGATCGCCGGGCAGGCCGGGCTCGACGTCAACGAGGTCGCGACCGGTGAGCAGATCAGGCTCGCGGACGAGAGCGGGCTGGAGGCCCTCGTCAGGAACGTGAACGTGTTCGCGCGGGTCCTGCCGGAGCAGAAGCTGCGGATCGTTCAGGCGACGAAGCGCAACGGCGAGATCGTCGCGATGACCGGCGACGGCGTCAACGACGCGCCGTCCCTGAAGGCGGCCCATATCGGGATCGCGATGGGTGGCCGCGGCACCGATGTCGCCCGCGAGGCATCCTCGATCGTCCTGCTCGACGACGATTTTGGCTCCATCGTCGCATCCATCCGGCTGGGGCGCCGAATCTACGACAATCTCCGCAAGGCGATGGCCTTCATTTTCGCCGTCCACGTTCCGATCGCGGGGCTCGCCCTGCTGCCGCTGGTTTTCGGGCTGCCTCTGGTTCTCGGGCCCGTTCACATTGCATTTCTGGAGCTGATCATCGACCCGGTCTGCTCGCTCGTGTTCGAAGCCGAGCGGGAGGAGCGCGATGTCATGACGCGCCCGCCGCGGCGCGCCGATGCGGAACTGTTCTCGTGGGCTTTGGTCGGCTGGAGCGTTCTTCAAGGCGTCATGGCCTTTGCCTTGATCGCGGTGATTTTCGTCGTTGCGCTTCGTTCCGGTATTCCACCCGACGAGGCGCGCACGCTGGCTTTCATCGCGCTGGTCGTCTGCGTCGTCGCGCTGGTGCTGGTCAACCGGTCCTTCAGCGCGTCGTTCTTGTCGGCGTTCTTCCGTCCGAATCCGGCTTTGCTCTGGATATTCCTGTCGATCGCGCTCGTTCTGGCCGCGGCCCTGTTCTGGCCGCCGGCGTCCAGTCTGTTCCGGTTCGGTCCCCTGCACCTGGACGATCTGATGGTCACGCTCGGCGCAGGATTGCTGGTACTCACGGCGCTCGAACTGCTGAAGCCGGTTTGGGGCCGGCGGTTGCGATTCTAGATCGTGACGCGGCAGGTCGGTCATCGGGGCGCGCTGCGGTGGATCGTCAGCGTCGGGAATTCATGCAGCCCGTGGAGGGCCGGCGCAAGATGCTGAGGCCATTTCATTAGAATGGATCCAGTCTACATAGATTCTACGACACGAACGTCCAAAAGACTTTGATTGTGCGTTCGGAGTCTTTGCATGGTCGTCCCGGTAAATTCGGGGACTGGGAATGCTGGAATTCGTGTTTGACGCACGCGCAACGAAGCGCGGATGCGTGTCGATGCTGTGCGGTCTTGTCGTGCTTCCTCCGGCGATCGCTTTTGGCGGCAACGCGCAAGCCCAGAGCGCGAGCGCAGCATCAGATCTTCCGCCGGTCGTCGTCGAGCAAAGCCGCGCGAACAAGCGTCAGGTCACGAGATCGCGCACCACCCGGTCTGTGAGCGCCCGAACTGCGCGATCGCGCGCGGCAGGACAGGTGCTCCAGTCCGGCTCTCAGCCCGCCGCCGTCGCCATGGAGCGCGGTACGGATCCGGTGAAGGGATTTGTACCTGTCGTCAGCTCGGCTGCGATGAAGTCCGACGTCCCGATCCTCGAGACGCCTCAATCCGTCTCCGTCGTCAGTCGCGATCAGCTCGATGCCCGCTCCGTCACGACACTGGTCGAAGGATTGCAGCATGTCGCAGGTCTCGCCATTCAGCCGGGCGGTAAGGACCCGCGCTTCGACAATGTCTTCATCCGCGGCTTCGACAACAACGGCTACGGCGCATATCGCGATGGGCTTCGCGAGATGGGCGATCCCAACTTCCTCTCGCTGTTCCGCAACGAGCCCTATGGTTTCGAGCGCATCGACGTCATCAAGGGGCCGAGCTCGGTCATGTATGGGCAGGGCGCGCCGGGCGGACTTGTCGATGTCATCAGCAAGCGGCCGCCCGAAAAGGCCTTCGGTGAGATTGTCGGGCAGTTCGGCAACTACGACCGGTTTCAGGGTGCCTTCGACTTCGGTGGTCCTGCCACCAAGGACGGCACGCTGCTCTACCGGCTGACCGGTGTGTTCAGGGATTCCGATGCGCAGATCGCCAACTTCTCGAACTACGTGAAGGACAATCGCACCTATATCGCGCCGGCGGTGACCTGGAAGCCGACGAACGACACGGCGCTGACCATTCTCGCCGACTATACCCGCGATCTGACCGGCAACGCCTTTCCGCTGTCGATGGCCCATGTGAGCGGCGGGAAGATCACCGGTATCACGGCGCTGCCGCTTTTCCTTGGCGATCCCAGCTACAACAAGTTCGACCAGGAGCAGGAGCGTGTCGGCTACCAGTTCGAGCATCGCTTCAGCAACAATCTGGTCTTCGAATCGAAGGCCCGCTACGGCCACACCGAACTCGACTATCGCTATCTGACGTTCATCGGAAGTCCGCTCGATACGACCACGGTCTTTCCGCGGCGTGCGGTGCGCATACAGGAGCAGGTCGAATCGCTGTCGACCGACAACCACCTGATCAGCAAGTTCAGCACGGGGCCGCTTCAGCATACGGTGGTCTCCGGCGTCGACTATCTGACGTTCAACATGACGGACCGGACTTATTCCGGAGCAGCGCCGCCGCTCAGCAAGCTCAATCCGGTGTACGACCAGGCCGTCGTCGTTCCGACTGCGCTCACCACCCCCTCGACGAACCAGACGATCGACCAGGTCGGCGTCTATGTGCAGGATCAGATGAAGATCCAGAACTGGATCTTCACGCTGGGTGGCCGGTACGACGCCTCGGAACAAAACACCTACGCCTTGGCGACCAACAAGACCACCGACACGAAGGACACGGCCTTCACCAAGCGGGGAGCCGTCTCCTACGTGTTCGATTCCGGTGTTGCGCCTTATTATAGCTACTCGGAATCCTTCCTGCCGACACCCAACACGAACTTTGCGGGAAACCCGTTCAAGCCGACGATGGCGCAGCAGCATGAGGTGGGCGTCAAGTATCAGCCGTCGCGAAACCTGCTGATGACCGTGGCGATCTACGACCTGACGCGGCAGAATTCGCTCACGTCCGATCCATCACATCTCGGCTTCTCGGTCCAGCTCGGCGAGGTGAACTCGCGCGGCATCGAGTTCGAGACGCTGGCGCAGATCATGCCCGGGCTGAACTTCGTGGCGACCTACACCAACCAGGATGTGAGGGTGACGCAGAGCACCGGGACCGACCTCGGCAAGGTGCCGACGCTCGTCGCCCGCCAGCTCGCATCGGCCTATGTCGACTACACGATCCAGGGCGGCACCTGGGACGGCTGGGGACTTGGCGGAGGCATCCGTTACAACGGACCGACCTTCGCCGACACGACCAACACAATCGTCAACGAGGGCTACGTCGTGCTGGATGCGGGCATGCATTATCGTCAGCCGAAGGGCGTCAACCTGGCGCTGAACGTGAAGAACATCGCCGATCGCGTCACGCTTGCCTGCACGACGAATGGCGGTTGCCAATACACGAGCCCGCGCACCATCACGGGCACGGTCAGCTATCGCTGGTAGTATTCGTCATGGTTCAAGCACGCACGATTCGCCTGTGGTCCCGCATTCACACCTGGACGTCCCTGGTGTGCATGCTGTTTCTGCTGATGCTGTGCGTCACGGGGCTGCCGCTGGTCTTTCACGACGAGATCGACGATCTGCTCGAGGACGAGATCGCAACTCCCGCCATGCCGGAGGGAACGCTGCGCCTTTCGCTCGACCGGATGATCGCGGCGGCGCAGGCGCGCTTTCCCGGTCAGTACGTGCTGCTCCTTAATCTCAAGCAGACGGAGCCGCTGGTCACGGTCGCGGTTTCTCCGACGGCGATCCCGGCGCCGGGCAGCTTTCATCGCCTAACGCTTGATGCGCGCACCGCCGAGGTGCTCGGGGAGGAGGCTCCCCATCAGGACGTCATGGACATTGTATTGCGGATTCACAAGGACATGTTCGCGGGCTTGCCCGGCGAATTGTTTCTCGGAGGGATGGGTCTTCTGTTCGCAGCGTCGATCATATCCGGTGTGGTCGTGTATTGGCCATTCATGCGGCGGCTCGATTTCGGCACGATCCGCCGGCGCTCGTCGCCGCGCGCCAAATGGCTCGACACCCATAATCTCCTCGGCATCGTCACCGTGACCTGGACGATGGTTGTGGGTCTCACCGGCATGATCAACACGCTGGCGACGCCGCTGTTCGATCTGTGGCGCGCGCAGCTGATCCCGGTCTTGCTGGCGCCTCATCTCGGCAAGCCCGTGGCTCCGATCCCGTCGGTTCAGGCTTCTGTCGAACTCGTCCGCGCGAGATTTCCGGATCGTCTGGTCACCTCGGTGACGATGCCGACGTCGGCCCGCTTCGGCAGTCCGCAGCACCTCGTCGTCTGGACCAAGGGCGCGACGCCTTTCACGGCGCGCATGCTCCAGCCGATGCTCGTTGATGCCAATGACGGCAAGACGATCGCGGCACCCGAGGTGCCCTGGTATCTGAAGACGCTTCAGGTCTCGCGCCCACTGCATTTCGGCGACTATGGTGGGCTTCCACTGAAGATCATCTGGGCGCTGCTGGACATCATCACGATCATCGTTCTCGTCAGCGGGATCTATCTGTGGGTGGCGAGGCGAAAGTCGTCGGTCCGCCGCAAGCCGCTCGACGCGGGCCGGACCGCGGCAGTCGGCGTCTAGCCCATGGCCATTCCCGCCCGGAACCAGCTCCGGATTCACAGGAGCGCCTGGGATGTCTTCCGCTGGCCTGTCCTTGTCGGCGTCGTCTGCGGCGCGGGGCTCGGCGTTGCGCTCGTCGGGGACGGCTTCTGGGACGCTCTTTCGTGGCTGGGGTTGTCGTTGCCGGTCGTTCTGGCGATTGTCTGCTGGCGCCGTGCAGGTCGACCCCGCTGAGACTTATGGACGGCGATCCGGCTCCGACAGGTGGCGCTCTTCGATATCGTGGCTGACGTCGTGTTTCTCATCCTTTCCGCCAAGCATCCGATGCAGCCAGCGTTCGACACGTCGGCCGATCGTGAGCAGCACGAAGGTGAAGGCCAGCGTGACCAGGACGATTTTCCATTGCCCGGCGCCGCACGCAATGCCGAGACAGGCGGCGAGGAAGGTGCAGGCCGCGCTGGTCAGGCCGCGTACGCGAAAACGATCGCTCTCATGGACGATGACGCCGGCTCCGAGGAAGCCGATGCCGGTCAGGATGCCCTGGATCACACGGCTCGCCGCATCGGTGATCTTGCCGGGCTCGGCGAACTGGACCGCGAGCAGCACGACGGTTGCGGTGGAGAGCCCGACGATGCCGAGTGTCTTCAGCCCGATCGGCTTGCCGTGCAGGTCGCGGTTCAGGCCAATCGCGCTGCCGGCGAGCGTCGCGGTGCCGAGGCGCAGCAGGATTTCGGGCCAGTCCATCTCGGTCATGTCTTGTCCGTCACTTCTTCGGCACGCGTCCCATCAGGTAGAACTCGTCGTTCGGGCGCATGCCCGTGAAATTCGCCAGCCGGTTCGACAGCGCAAAGAAGGCGGAGATCGCGGCGATGTCCCAGATGTCGTCGTCGCTGAAGCCGTGCGGCGCGAGTGCGGCGAAATCGTCCTCGGAAATGCGCTGCGCGTCGGCCGAGACCTTCATCGCGAAATCGAGCATCGCCTTTTGCCGCGGCGTGATGTCGGCCTTGCGGTAGTTCACCGCGACCTGGTCGGCAATGAGCGGGTTCTTGGCGCGGATGCGCAGGATCGCGCCGTGGGCGATCACGCAATACTGACACTGGTTGGCGGCCGAGGTCGCGACCACGATCATTTCGCGCTCGGCCTTGGTGAGGCCGCCGTCCTTCTCCATCAGTGCGTCATGATAGGCGAAGAACGCGCGGAACTCGTCGGGACGATAGGCCAGCGTCAGGAACACGTTCGGCACGAAGCCGCTCTTCTCCTGCACCGCGAGAAGACGCGTGCGGATGTCATCGGGCAGCGTGTCGAGGGCGGGAGCTGGGAAACGTTGTGAGGGCTGTGTCATGGTCATGGATTCCGGCTTGCGGCCGGGGACCATAGTCGATGCGGGCGAGAGGCTCCAGAGGAGTCGTTACGTCTGGTGCCCCGGACGCAGCGCAGCGCTCCCGGCGATGCGAGGCATCGTTCGGTGCGGTGCGCTGCTGAGCCGGGGCCCATGTCTCCGAGAGTCCGTGATTGTGGCATGGCTCCCGGCTCTGCGCAGCAGCGGTTCACGCTGATGCGCGTCCGGGACACGAGAGTCCTTACCGCAGCGGCTTCTTCAACAGCGAGAAGCGGTCCGGATCGAGCCCCATCGAGGGCTGCAGCATCGGGGCCTCGACGTTGGAGAGCGTCTTGGCGGGCGGAGCCGAGAACACAGGGTCGTTCGGCACGTCGCGCTGCGAGGTGGCGCCGCGCCAGCGTTCGAGCACGGCGCTGACGAAATGCATGTCATGGCCGGAGGTGACCGAAGGCACGCTGCTGATGGTAGCCTCGCCGCGCGGCAATTGGTGCGGTGGCACCTCCTTGAAGCGCAACCGGGTCGGCAGTGCGACGCCTTCGCCGAAGGCCAGCACTTCACGCGTGCCAAGCGAGGGCACAAAGGAGAGCAGGTTCGCGGCGGCGTCCGACACCGCGGCGCGCAGCAGCGCCTGGTCGCGCTCGTTGGCAAGACGCATCGTGAACAGCGTGTTGCACTGGGAGATGATGGTGGCGTCGAGCTCGGCCGGACGCTGGGTGATGAGGCCGAGATAGACTCCGTATTTGCGGCCTTCCTTGGCGATGCGCGACACCGCCTTGCGGGTCGGGCCGAAGCCGATATTGCGGTCGGCGGAGGCGTAGCGGTGCGCTTCCTCGCAGACGAACAGCAGGGGCGAGACGCCGTCGCTCCACAGGCCGAAATCGAAGGCCATGCGGCACAGCACCGAGACGACGGAATCGATGACCTCGGCGGGGAAGCCGGCGAGCTGCATCACCGTCATCGGCTTGCCGTTCGCCGGCAGGCGGAACAGATGGCTGATGACCTCGGCCATGGTGTCGCCGCCGACATTGGCGTTGTCGAACATGAAGGCGTAGCGGGGGTCGTTGCGCACCGCTTCGATGCGCGAAATCAGCTTGTGATAGATGATGCGCGAGGAGCGGTTCTCGAGCTTGCCCATGCGCTCGTCGATCAGCGACATCAGGTCGACCAGGCGGTACGGCACCGGGGTGTCGACGGTGTAGCCGATCTGCTTGGGATCGATGCGCTTGAGGCCGATGCGGTCGGCGTTCTGATATTGGGTGTAGACGCCCTTGGCGAGCGGGATCACCTCGGCCAGGATGTCGAGCTCCTCGGGCACGCCGGCGCGGCCGCCGAACAGCACGTCGACGATTTCCTCGAAATTGAACAGCCAGAACGGCAGCTTCAGGTTTCGCGGGTTGAGCACCAGCGCGCGGTCGCCGAAGCAGCGGCCATATTCGTTGTGCACGTCGAGCAGGAAGATGCGCAGGTTCGGGCGCGCCTTCAGGATCTCGTTGAGCAGCAGCGACACGCCGGTGGACTTGCCGACGCCGGTCGATCCCAGCACTGCAAAATGCTTGGACAGCATTTCCTCGACATCGACATAGGCGACGACCGAGCGATCCTGCTGGAGGAAGCCGACATTGATCTGGTCCGAGCCGGTCGGCGCGTAGATCGTGCGCAGCTCCTGGCTGGTAATCAGATCGACGGAATCGCCGATGGTCGGATAGTTGGTGACGCCGCGCTGGAATTTCGGCTTGTCGCTGGCGTTGAGGATCTCGCCGAGCAGGTCGACCGAGGCAACCGCGATATAACTGTCGCTGCTCGACAGGTTCTCGCAGGACACCTCGGTGATCATCGCAACGATGACCGAGCTGGCGCTGCGAATACTGACGAAGCGGCCGACGGTCGCCCGAACTTCCGAGATAGGCATCTGGCTTTCTGCCAGCAGCCCGACTCGGGCCAGCGATCCGCGAACCGAAATCACGCGTCCAAAGGATGTCACGATGAATGAACCTGGCAAGAGCAAGGGATCTGCTCGGACTATGCGCGGCCGTGGCTGCACAAACGGTTAAGCGCCGGGCGCGGGCACTTCGTTAAATCCGCGACAATTCGGCCGCGAGGTTTATTCCGATTGCGTACTTACTGGCGGAAACGGCGGGGAATTGGCGCAATTTCGGGCCGTTGGAGCCGAAAGGCAATTAAGGAACATTTTACCATCAGGCCAGTCAGTCCACCGTTCGGGGGACGTCTTCCTTCGATCCAGGGGTGGTTGATTTGTTGACGGGACCTAATCATTTGTACATTAGTACAAATAGGCTGGCGGACCTTGTGACCGTCTCCGGGTGCAGAGCGCGTTGCAGCCTTGCTCCCGATGATGCGATCCGGTCGGCGGATCGCCAGCTGTGCCCTGGAGGAAAGCCATGCTGCCCGAACCGATCCTCGATCTCGCTCATCTCGGCCATATGGAGCTGCTGACGCCCAAGCCCGATGAGAGCCTGAAATTCTTCGTTGACGTCATGGGCATGACCCTCAGCGGCCAGAAGGGCGAGTCGGTTTACTTGCGCGGCTGGGACGATTACGAGCGCTATTCGCTCAAGCTGACGGCGTCCAAGACTTCGGGCATGGAGCACATGGCGCTGCGCGCGCGCAGCCAGCAGGCGCTGGAGCGCCGCGTCGCCGCGCTGAAAGGCTCCGGCTTCGATATCGGCTGGATCGACGGCGACATGGGGCAGGGGCCGACCTTCCGCTGCCGCGACCCTGACGGCCACGTCGTCGAGCTCTATTACGAGACCGAATGGTATCAGGCACCGCCCGAGCTGAAGCCGGCGCTGAAGAACCAGGCGCAGCGCTTCCCCGCGCGCGGCGTCAATGTCCGCCGCCTCGATCATCTCAACTGCCTCGCCGTCGACATCAAGGCCAACCGCGAGTTCTTCGAGAATTATCTCGGCTGCCGCCTCACCGAGCAGATCGTGCTCAATGATGGCCGTGAAGCTGCGATGTGGCTGACGATGTCGAACAAGAGCTACGATTTCGCCTATTCGCTCGACCATTCAGGCGTGCCGGGCCGCTTCCACCACGTCACCTACGCGCTTGACAGCCGCGAGGAAATTCTGCGCGCTGCCGACATCTTCCTGGAGAACGGCATCCACATCGAGACCGGCCCGCACAAGCACGCGATCCAGCAGACCTTCTTCCTCTACGTCTACGAGCCCGGAGGCAACCGCGTCGAAGTCGCCAATGCCGGCGCGCGCCTGATCCTCGCGCCGGACTGGAAGCCGATCGTGTGGACCGAGGAGGAGCGCAAGAAGGGCCAGGCGTGGGGGCTGAAGACGATCGAGTCCTTCCACACCCACGGCACGCCGCCGGTGGAAGTGAAGAAGCACGCTTAGTGGATTGAGCCGCGCACCCTCGCGATCGTCTCGCGGATGCCGGTCCACGCCGGCTTGTCCGGCGCGAACTGGCCGCGCAGGAAGCTGACGAGCTCCTCCACCTGCGCGTCGCTCATGCTGTTCCTGAACGCCGGCATGTAGCCAAGGTCGCTCGACACCGGCTCGGCGATACCGTGCAGGATCACCTGCACGAGATTGTCCGACGTTGCGCTGTGCAGATTGCTGTTGAGCGCGAGCGAGGGCCGGCTGCCGAACAGTGGCAGGCCGCCGACCTCGTGGCAGACGGCGCAGGCGCCTCGATAGAGCCGTGCGCCGGTGGAGGAGCCGATCGTAACCTGCGTCGCGCTCTCCAGCTTCGCGGCGAGCACCTCCGGCGCATCGGCTGCGGTGTCGTTGAACGAGTTGAGATAGACCGCCATCGCGCGAATATCCTGATCGGGCAGGGCCTTGAGATCCCTGACAACAGGCGCCATCGGGCCGGCGGCGACGCCGTGATAGCGCGAATGGCCGGTGCGCAAATAGGCGAACAGCTCGTCCTCGCTCCACGGGATCGGGGCGTGAGAGAGCGAGGTCAGGGGCGGCGCTTCCCAGCCTTCGGCGAAGCCTCCGGCGAGATAGGCCTTGCGTTGCTCGGCGCCGAGCGCATTGCGCGGCGAGTGGCAGCCGCTG
>NZ_AJQF01000013.1:0-2477 GCF_000261705.1 Bradyrhizobium genomosp. III
AGATAGGCGCCGCGATTCCAGGCCTCCGACTTGGTGGGGTCGGGCTTGAATTCCTTTGCCTGGTGGAAGAGCGCATTCCAACCCGCGAGCAGCGGGCGCAGGTTGAACGGGAAGGCGAGCGAGTTCGCCGGCGCCGTCGCGCGCAATGCAGGCTGCGCCATCAGATAGGCATAGAGCGCCTGAAGGTCGGCTTCGTTTGTCTTGGTGAAGTGTGTGTAGGGAAAGGCGGGATAGAGCTGCCGCCCGTCGCGATGCAAGCCGTCGCGCATTGCGCGCTCGAAGGCGGGATAGGACCAGGCACCGATGCCGGTCTCGACGTCGGGGGTGATATTGGTTGAATAGATCGTGCCGAATGGCGTCTCCAATGCGCGGCCGCCGGCATTGAGTACGCTGTCGATATTGGTGTGGCACTCCGCGCAATTGCCGAGCGCAGCAAGCTGCTCTCCCCGTGCGATCGTCGCGGCGGAATAGACCGATGCGTCGGGCCGGGCGATCGGCGCAATCGCGCGCCCCGGCAGCAGCGCCGCGCCGATGCCGATTGCGGCAGTGCAGACCGCGGCAATCGTCGCGACAATGCCGGCGCGTTTGGCGAAGGGAGTCTCCCGGATGCGCGACGGCGGCGGCGCGGCGGGCGCGGGCAGGGCCTGCGGCACGGGCGATGTTTCACCGTGCAATCCCCTCAGGATGCGTTCGGGCGTAAAGGGCGGCTCGCGAAAGCGCACACCGGTGGCATCGAAGATCGCATTCGCTATCGCCGCCGCGCTCGGGACCGAAGCGGACTCGCCGACGCCAAGCGGTGGCTGGTCCTGACGTGGCAGCATCAGCACGTCGATCTTGGGCACGTCGGGGAAAGGGATGATCGGATAGGCGCCCCATTCGCGCGCCGCCACCGCGCCGCGCTCGAACGAGACTTCTTCCATCAGCGCGCGGCTGGTGGACTGGATGACGTTGCCGTGGATCTGGTGGCGGACGCCCGCCGGATTGATCATCAATCCGGAATCCTGTCCCGCAACCACGCGGGTCACGCTGACATCGCCGGTCGATTTGTTCACCGCGACATCAGCGATCCATGCCGACCACGCCGCACCGTAGCCGGGAAACTTGCTGTGGACGTAGAGCGCATAGGCAAAGCCGCGCCCGTGCACGATCTCGCCGTCCTTCTCTTCGCGCACCGGTCGCGGCGCCCAGCCCGCGCGCTCGGCCACGGCATTGACGAGATCAACGCCGCGCTGGTCCTTCAGATAGCGCAGGCGATATTCGATGGGATCGACCCCGGCCTCGGTGGCGGCTTCGTCGATGTAGGATTCGTGCGCAAACGTGTTCGGCAGCGCGGAGACACCGCGGAACCAGGAGGCGCGGACGATCGGCGGCATGTCATGGGCGAGGACGCGCATGTGGTCGTAATCGTAGGGCGGGATCGCGGTGCGGTCGCCCATCTGCAGCACGGCAGGTTCGGATGGAATGCGACCGGTGAGCAGCAGGGCCAGCGTGGGCGCGGCGTTCGAGGGATAACGCGTGGCGAGATCATACGCCGCGATACCGCCGTCCGCATCCAGACCGCCATTGACGTCGATGAGCTGCGCGGTTCCCTTGGGCTCCCAGGCGTGCTCCTGCTCGCGCGTCAACTGAACCCTCACGGGGCGGCCGACCGCGCGTGAGAGGAGCAGCGCGTCGGCGGTGACGTCGTCGGCGCAGTTGCGGCCGTAGCAGCCGGCCGCCTCCAGCCGGATCACCTCGATCTCGCTCTCGGGACGCTCGATCAGCAGCGCGAGGTCGCTGCGCAGCACGTGCGGATTTTGCGTGCCCGACCAGACCCTGATGTTGTCGTCCTGAAAATCCGCGACGGCGCACGACGGGCCGATCGAGGCGTGCATCTGATACGGCCACACGTAAGTGCGCTGCAACGGCTTGGACGCGCCGGCAATGGCCGCATCGACGTCGCCCTTGTCGATCAGCGTGCGCGGTGTCGATCGATTGGCGCGCAGCGCGGTCTCGATGTCGGCGAGATCCGTGAGGGTAGGCGTAGGCTTCCAGCTCACCTTGAGCTGCTCCGCCGCGCGGATCGCGTTCTCTTCGCGCTCGGCGACGACACCGACGAAGTCGCCGATGCGCACCACGGCGACAAGCCCGGGAATGTCGCGTACTGACGCTTCATCGACCGCGATCAGGCTGGTGCCGACGAACGGCCCGGCATCGACGCCGGCATAGGGCGGGCGCACCACGCGGCCGTGCAGCATGCCGGGGACGCGGATATCGTGAACGAAAGTCAGCTCGCCCGTGGCCTTGGCGGGCAGGTCGACGCGCGGCATCGACTGGCCGACGATGGCATAATCGCCGACCGCCTTGACGGTGACGTCGTCGGCCAGCTCCAGGCGGATCGTCTCGTCGCCGATCAATTCGCCGTAGCTGATGCTGCGATTGTCGTGCCCGCGCACGAGGCCGTCTTCGATCCTGAGATCGGCCGCCGGCAGCTCCAG
>NZ_AJQF01000014.1:0-3091 GCF_000261705.1 Bradyrhizobium genomosp. III
AGTGACGGGCTTGCGCCGCGGCCTTGCGCAGGGGCACGGCCGTGATCTGGATGGTCTCGCTCGCGATCGTCGCGCCCTGATTGGGCACCACCGCAGTGTCGCCGAGCACCACGACGACGCGCGCAAAGGACACGTCCAGCTCCTCGGCGACGATCTGGCCGAGCGCGGTACGGATGCCGGTGCCGAGATCGACATGGCCGTTATAGGCGCTGACCGAGCCATCCGCGGTGATGCGGATGAAAGTCTCGGACGTGAGCTCGTCCACGGTGCGGACGACGACGAGCGAACCGGATTGGCGCTCAGATCCATCAGGGGCAGGGGAGGCCATCAATCAACGGCCTCGGTGAGTTGGCCGGAAGCGCGCATCACGGCGCGCAGGATTTCGACATGTGTGCCGCAGCGGCAGAGATTGTAGCGGAGCGCCGCCAGCGCCTCCTGCTCGGTCGGGCGCGGGTTGATCGCGAGCAGCGCCTTGGTGGTCATGATCATGCCGTTGAGGCAATAGCCGCATTGCGCGGCCTGCTCGTCGATGAAGGCCTGCTGCACGAGGTCAGGCTTGTCGCGCGTGCCGAGCCCTTCGAGCGTCACGATGTCGCGGCCGGCGCAGCCACCGACGGGAATCACGCAGGAGCGGGCTGCGGCCCCGTCGATCAGGACAGTGCAGGTGCCGCATTCGCCGAGGCCGCATCCATATTTCGGGCCGTTGAGCGCGAGATCGTTGCGCAGCACGTAGAGCAGCGGCGTCTCCGGCGCTGCAGCGACCTCGTGGATCCCCCCGTTCACGGTGAGGCGGATCGGTGTCTGCGTCATCCTCGTTTCCAAGCGCTCGGCCAGTAATGGCGAAAATCTACGTCGCGACGATACCGTTTGTACACAAACGTGCAAGCCATGCATGCCGCACTGCAGCGCGACTGCCTTCTTTGTGGACAGGGCGGATAGGCAAATGAGGTTTTATGCAGCAGCTGCATCTTTTGCGCTGCACCGCCGCTTGACAGCCATCCGGGGCGCGCGCACCATCGTTCGTATACGAATGATAACCGCGGTCTCGCTGGCTCTGACATGGTGATGGAAACGACGAGCGCTGCTATCGACAAGATCCGCTGCGATGCTTGTCCGGTGATGTGCTACATCAAGCCGGGCGCGGCGGGCGCCTGCGATCGCTACGCCAACCACGACGGCAAGCTCGTCCGCGTCGATCCGCATGTGATCCTGGAGCGCACGGTCTCGCATGGCGGCAAGCTGGTCCCGTTTAGCCGCACCGAAGACTGGGACGGCAAAATCGTCCACGAACCTTCCACCTTCGTGACGGCGATCGGCGCGGGCACGACCTATCCCGACTACAAGCCGGCGCCGTTCATCGTCTCGGCGGAGGTCGACGGCGTCGACATGGTGACTGTGGTCACCGAGGGCATCTTCTCCTATTGCGGCGTCAAGGTGAAGATCGACACCGATCGCTATCTCGGGCCGGAGACCGCGACAGTCCGCGCGCAGGGCGAGGCGGTCGGCCACGTCACCACCAGCGAATACGGCTCGCAGATGCTGTCGCTCGGCGGCGTGCATCATCTCACCGGCGGCTCCAAGAAGGAGGGCCGCGTCACCTGCGACACGCTGATGGATCTCGCCAATTGCAAGGCGGTCGAGCTGACCATCGACGGCGGCGCGAGCGTCGTGGTCCAGGCCGGCCAGCCGCCGATCGTCAACGGCATGAAAGAAGAGCGCATGCGCGTCGGCTGCGGCTCGGCGACGATCGGCATGTTTGCCAAGCAATGGCACGGCAAGGTCGACGAAGTCGTCGTGGTCGACGATCACATCACCGGCGTGCTCTCGGAGCATCAGGCCGGCAAGCTGCTCGACATCGCCGACACCGGCATCAAGATGAAGGGCCGCCGCTCGACGCCAGGCCGCTATTTCCAGGTCGCCGATCCCGGCACGGGGTGGGGTGGCACCAACATTTCCGATCCGCTCGCGATCCTCGGGCCGTTCGACGCCAAGGAAGCAAAACCGGGTCTCTCGATGCTGATGGTCTCCACGACCGGCGAGCATTCGTCTTATTACGTGCTCGACGGGGCCCTGAAGCCAGTCGAGACCGAGATGCCTGACGACCTGAAGTTCTCGGTCGAGCGTATCCAGGAGAATTGCGAGCCGGCGCTGTGCACGGTGCTGTTCATGGCCGGTGCCGGCGGCTCGCTGCGCGCCGGTGTCACCGACAATCCGGTGCGGCTGACGCGCTCGGTGAAGGACGCGCTGACGCGCGTCACCAGTGGCGGCGCGCCGGTCTATGTCTGGCCGGGCGGCGGCATCACCTACATGGTCGACGTGACGCAGATGCCGGCGGGCGCGTTCGGCTACGTGCCGACGCCGGCGCTGGTTGCGCCGATCGAGTTCACGATGAAGCTGTCCGACTATGCCGCGCTCGGCGGGCACATGGACTATGTGAAGCCGCTCTCCGAGGTGCAGAGCGGCGACGATGTCCGCCAGCTGCCCTGGCAGAACCCGATCCCGGGACCGCGGGCATGACAAGGCTCCCGCAAATCGCATTGCTGTCTGATGGCCGGCGGCTGCATTTGCAGGATGGGCCGATCGATCTGGTCGTTGAGGCGAGGGGGCGCACGGACGATGTACGTGCGGCCTATGAGGCGGCCGCGCGCCGCTTCACCGGACTGCTCGACGAACTCTGCGCGGAGCTGCCGGAACTGCGGACGGCCGCCGGGAAGCGCACTTCGCTGAGGGGCGTGGTGGCGCGCCGGATGCACGCAGCGGTCGCGCCTTACGCCTCCGATTGCTTCATCACGCCGATGGCGGCTGTTGCCGGTAGCGTGGCTGAGGAGATTCTGGGCGCCATGCTGGGCGCTGTGACGCTGGATCAGGCCTATGTCAACAATGGTGGCGACATCGCGCTCCATCTCGGCAAGGGCGAGCATTTTTCGGTCGGCCTGATGGACCGACCCGATCGCGCTGGCGTGATGCGAACGATGAGGGTGGATGCGGATGACCCCGTGCGGGGCATCGCGACCAGCGGACGCCACGGCCGCAGTTTTTCGTTCGGCATTGCCGACGCCGTGACGGTGCTGGCGGCAACGGCGTCGCAGGC
>NZ_AJQF01000015.1:0-94685 GCF_000261705.1 Bradyrhizobium genomosp. III
TGCCGTCGACCTGCCCGGGCATCCCGCCATCATCCGAACGCCTGCAAACGAGCTTCAGCCCGACAGCGATCTCGGCTCGCGCCTCGTCACCCGCGACGTCGGCGAGTTGTCGCAGGACGAGGTCGGGACAACGCTCGAATCTGGCGCGGAATGTGCACGCCAATTGTTCGATCGCGGATTGATCGAGGGTGCCGTCTTGCAGCTTTGTGGTGATATGCTTGTCATCGGAGCTAAGGATATAGAAGAGCAACGAACGCGCCCGCATCTGCCGGAGAACGCCGTCTGTGCCTGAACAGGGAAGTGAAACATGATCGCGATCATCCGCAAGATCGTCACCGTCGTCGAAGAGACGCAGATGGAGATGGGCCGCCAGGTCTCGCCGCCGACCCGGCGCGCGGCTGCGATCGCCGTGATCGAAAATCCCTTTGCCGGACAATATGTCGAGGACCTCTCGCCGCTGATCGCGATCGGGGAAGAGCTCGGTGAGCTCTTGTCGAAGCGCGCCGTGGCGGCGCTCGGCATCGATGGCGCGAAGGCGCAGAGCTACGGCAAGGCTGCCGCTGTCGGCGAGAACGGCGAGCTGGAGCATGCCGCCGCGATCCTCCACCCCAAGATGGGCGCGCCGGTGCGGAAAGTTCTGAGCAAGGGCGCGGCGCTGATCCCCTCGTCGAAGAAGCGCAGCGGGCCGGGCACGACGCTCGACATTCCGCTCGGGCACAAGGACGCCGCGTTCGTGCGCAGCCATTTCGACGGCATGGAGGTGCAGATCAACGACGCGCCGCGCGCCAACGAGATCATGGTCGCGGTCGCCGTCACCGACAGCGGCCGTCCGCTGCCGCGCGTCGGCGGGCTCACGGTCGCGGAAGTAAAGGGCGAGGACGGTCTGAGATAAGGCATGATCCGGAGATGCGGGCACAGCTTCTCCGGCAAGATCGTGATCGAGACATAGAACTCAAAAACTGGAGGTTGGGATGCGAGCAAGAAATTACTTCGTCGGCGCGGCCTTTGCGCTTCTGGCGGGCGGCATGGCTCATTCGGCCCTGGCGCAGGACATCAAGATCGGCGAGATCAACAGCTATTCGCTGCTGCCGGCGTTCACCGAACCCTATCGCAAGGGCTGGCAGCTCGCGGTCGAAGAGATCAACGCGGCCGGCGGCATCAATGGCAAGAAGCTGGTCGTGATCTCGAAGGACGACGGCGGCAAGCCGGCGGACGCGCAGACTGCGGCGAATGAGCTGGTGTCGAGCGAGGGCGTCGCGATGCTGACGGGTACATTCCTGTCGAACATCGGCCTCGCCGTCAGCGACTTCGCCAACCAGAAGAAGGTGTTTTTCCTCGCGGCCGAGCCGCTGACCGATGCCGTCACCTGGTCGAAGGGCAACAAATACACCTTCCGTCTGCGCCCTTCCAACTACATGCAAGCGGCGATGCTGGTGGAAGCAGCCGCCAAGCTGCCCGCCAAGCGCTGGGCGACGATCGCCCCGAACTATGAATACGGCCAGTCCGCGGTTGCCGTGTTCAAGAAGCTGATGTCGGAGAAGCGGCCTGACATCCAGTGGGTCGACGAACAATGGCCCCCGCAGGGCAAAATCGACGCGGGCCCCGTGGTACAGGCTGTTGCCGCCGCCAATCCCGAAGCGATCCTCAACGTCACCTTCGGTGCCGACCTCGTCAAGCTCGTGCGCGAAGGCAATACCCGCGGCCTGTTCAAGGGGCGCGAGGTTGTCTCTTTCCTGACCGGCGAGCCGGAATATCTCGATCCGCTCAAGGACGAGACGCCCGAGGGCTGGATCGTCACCGGTTACCCCTGGTACTCGATCAAGACGCCCGAGCACGACGCGTTCCTGAAGGCGTACCAGGCCAAGTACAACGACTATCCGCGCCTCGGCTCGATCGTTGGCTACCAGACCATCAAGGCGGCCGCCGCGATCCTGGCGAAGGCGGGCTCGACTGATCCGGAGAAGCTGATCACAGCGGCAGAGGGGCTGTCGATGCCCTCGCCATTCGGCGAGATCACCTTCCGCAAGATCGACCATCAGTCGACGCTCGGTGCCTTTGTCGGCAAGACTGCGCTGAAGGACGGCAAGGGCGTGATGGTGGATTCGTCCTACAAGAAGGGCTCGGACTATCTGCCCAGCGATGCCGAAGTCGAGAAGCTGCGTCCGAAGGATTGATCCCCGCTGCCGTAGGGTGGGTTAGCCCTGCAGATGCGCAAAGCGTATCTGCTCGGCGTAACCCACCTCTTTCGGTGCCACACGAGAAAAGGTGGTGGGTTACGCTGCGCTAACCCACCCTACGAGTTCCCCGAACCCGGACCGCCGATGGCCTTTTACGTCGTACAGTTTCTGACCGGTCTCGCCAGCGCGGCGTCGCTGTTCCTGGTGGCCTCGGGCCTGTCGATCATCTTCGGCGTGACGCGGATCGTGAATTTCGCGCATGGCGCCTTCTACATGATCGGCGCCTACATTGCCTTCACGCTGACGGAGCGCCTGTCGGGCGCATTTGGCTTCTGGGGCAGTATCGTGCTGGCCGCGATTGCTGTGGCGCTGATCGGTGTGCTGGTCGAGATGGTGCTGCTCCGCCGCATCTATCACGCCCCCGAGCTGTTCCAGCTGCTTGCGACCTTCGGCCTGACCTTGATGGTCGAGGATCTCGTCGTCCTGATCTGGGGGCCTGACGATCTCGTCGGCCGTCGTGCGCCCGGATTCAAGGGGGCCATCGATTTCTTCGGCCAGAACATCCCGAGCTACGATCTGTTCCTGATCGTGCTCGGGCCCGTCGTGCTCGGCATTCTCTGGCTGCTGTTCCAGCGCACGCGCTGGGGCGTCCTGGTGCGCGCGGCGACGCAGGACCGCGACATGGTCGCAGCGCTCGGCGTCAATCAGAAATGGCTGTTTACGTCGGTGTTCGCGGTCGGCGTCTTCCTCGCCGCGCTGGGCGGCGCGCTTCAGATCCCGCGGGATGCCGTGCATCACGCCATGGATCTGCGCATCATCGTCGAAGTCTTCGTCGTGGTCGTGATCGGTGGCCTCGGCAGCATCGTCGGCGCGTTCGTCGCCGCGGTGCTGGTCTCCGAGCTCAATGCCTTCGGCATCCTGATCTTCCCGAAGATTTCCATCATCCTGGTCTTCCTGGTGATGGCGGTGGTGCTGATCGTACGACCTTGGGGTCTGTTCGGCAAACCGGAGGCCCCCGCGCGCAAGACGCCGGGGCTCACCGTCAATCCCTGGCGCCCGCTGACGTCGAACGAGCGACTTGCAGCGCTTGCCGCGCTCGTGATCGCAGCGACGCTGCCGCTGTTCGCCGGCAACTATGCGCTGACCGTCGGCTCGGAGATCGCGATCTTCGTGATCTTTGCCG
This sequence comes from Bradyrhizobium genomosp. III, assembly GCF_000261705.1. Taxonomy (NCBI): domain Bacteria; kingdom Pseudomonadati; phylum Pseudomonadota; class Alphaproteobacteria; order Hyphomicrobiales; family Nitrobacteraceae; genus Bradyrhizobium; species Bradyrhizobium genomosp. III. The sequence goes on from NZ_AJQF01000015.1 coordinate 3,361, forward strand.
TCAGCCTCCACTTCCTGATGTCGGTCGGCGGGCTCGCGTCCTTCGGCCATGCCGCCTATTTCGGGCTCGGTGCCTACGGCGTCGCTTTCCTCGCCAAGATGGCGGGGTTGCCGATGATCGTGTGCCTGTTGCTCGGGCCGCTGCTCGGCTGCATGGGCGCGGCCGTGTTCGGCTTCTTCGCCGTGCAGCTCTCCGGCGTCTACTTTGCGATGCTGACGCTCGCTTTCGCGCAGATCGTGTGGTCGATCGCGTTCCAGTGGGTGAGTGTCACCGGCGGTGACAACGGCATCTTGGGCGTCTGGCCGGAAAAATGGGCGGCTAGCCCGTCGCACTTCTATTGGCTGGCGCTCGGCGTTGCGGCGCTGGTGACCATCGCGCTGCGGGCCATGGTATTCTCGCCGTTCGGCTACGCGCTCCGTGCCACGCGCGACTCGCTCCTGCGCACGGAAGCGATCGGCATCAATGCCAAGCGCATCCAGTGGACCGCCTTCGTGATCGCAGGCACGACCGCCGGCATCGGCGGCGCGCTGTTCGCCTACCTCAAGGGCAGCGTCTTCCCTGACAATCTCGGCATCTCGCTCTCGGTCGATGCGCTGGTGATGGTGCTGCTCGGCGGTGTCGAGACGGTGTCCGGCGCGGTGATCGGCGCCATCGTCTACAAGGCCTTGAACATCTGGCTGGTCAGCCAGACCGATTTGTCGAAACTCGTGCTCGGCGGTTTCATCGTTCTGATCGTCGTCGTCTTCCCCAAGGGCATTGTCGGCATGCTGGAGATGCTGGCGCAGCGTCGCAGGAAGGCGTCGCCGCCGGGATCACCTTTGCTCGCCAAGCCGATCGAGTCTGCCGAATGAGTGTTGCACCCCCACTTCTTGCGGTCGAAGGTCTGACCAAATCCTATGGCGGCATCCATGCCGTGCGCGGCGTCTCGTTCTCGCTGCGCGCCGGCGAGATTTTGGCGCTGATCGGGCCGAACGGCGCCGGCAAGAGCACCTGCTTCGACATGCTCAACGGCCAGAACAAGCCTGATACCGGGCAAGTCCGTCTGCTCGGCGAAGAGACCACCGGGAAGAAGCCGCGCGAGATCTGGCGCATGGGTGTCGGGCGTACCTTCCAGATTACCGCGACCTTCGCCACCATGACCGTGCGCGAGAACGTGCAGGTCGCGCTGATCTCGCACGAGAGGCAGCTGTTCAATCTGTTCGGCTCGGCGCCGAAGTTCGACCGCGGCGAGGCCGGCCGTCTGCTCGAGCTGGTCGGCATGGGCGGCTATGCCGATCGGCCCTGCGGCGAGCTTGCCTATGGCGACCTCAAGCGGCTCGAGCTTGCGGTGGCGCTCGCCAACCAGCCCAAGCTGCTGTTGATGGACGAGCCGACCGCCGGCATGGCGCCGCGCGAACGCGTCGACCTGATGCGGCTGACCGCGAGCATCGCGCGGGAGAAATCGATCGGCGTGCTCTTCACCGAGCACGACATGGACGTGGTGTTCGAGCATGCCGACCGCATCATCGTGCTGAATCGAGGGACGCTGATCGCCGAGGGCACGCCGGCCGAGGTGCGCGGCAATCCGCAGGTGCAGGCGGTCTATCTCGGCGAGGGCCTGGTCTACGATGCCCGCCATCGCGACGGAGCATCAATATGAAGCTCACCGTCGAGGGCCTCAACAGCCATTATGGCCCGGCGCATATCCTGTTCGACATCGGCTTCGAGGTCGGCGAGGGCGAGGTGGTTGCGCTGCTCGGGCGCAACGGTGCCGGCAAGTCGACGACGTTTCGCTCGATCGTCGGCCTGGTCGCGCAACGAACCGGCCGCATCATGTTCGAGGGCAAGGACGTCTCGGCCAAGCCGACCCACGAGATCGTGCGCGAGGGGCTCGGCTATGTGCCGGAGGAGCGCCGGATATTCACCGACCTGACCGTCGAGGAGAATCTCGAAGTGGGCAGGCAGCCCAAGCGTCCGAACGCGCCGCATTGGACACGCGAAAAGCTGTTCGCGCTGTTTCCAAATCTCGGCGAGATGAAGAACCGTCCCGGCGGGCGCATGAGCGGCGGCGAGCAGCAGATGCTGACGATTGCGCGGACGCTGATGGGCAATCCGTCGCTGGTGCTGCTGGACGAGCCCTCGGAAGGTCTGTCGCCGAAGATCGTGGAGCAGATGGTCGACGCCATCCTGACCATGAAGAAGGAGGGCGTCAGCATCGTCGTCTCCGAGCAGAATCTGCATTTCGCGCGGCTGATTTCGGATCGCGCCTACATCATCGAGCGCGGCCGCATCTGCTTCGGCGGCACCATGGCCGAGCTCGATGCGCGTCCGGATATCCGCGACGCGCATCTGTCGTTGTGAACGCAAAGGGAGGGGCAGCGAGCGGATGGCGAGAAGCGTCACGGCCAAGAAGAGCGTCAAACCGGGAAAACCGCCTTACGTGCTCGACGAGCAGGTCGGTTTCATCCTGCGCCAGGTCTGGCAGCGCCACAGCTCGATCTTCTCCCGCGATATCGGCACCAATCTGACGCCGACGCAGTGGGCGGCATTGTCGAAACTCGCCGAGACCGGGCCGTGCTCGCAAAACCAGCTCGGCCGGCTGACGGCGATGGACGTCGCGACCATCAAGGGCGTGATCGATCGGCTCACGGCGCGCGGGTTGACCGAGACCAGCCAGGATCCCGAGGACGGTCGGCGGCTCCTTGTCAGCCTGACGCGCGCCGGTCAGCAGCTTTCGGAGAAGGTCGCGCCGAACGCGCTGGCCATCACCCGCGAGACGCTGGCGCCGCTCGAGCCCAGGGAGCGCGAGATGCTGATGGCGTTGTTGAACAAGCTGCGGTGAGGGTGCCGAAGACGGTCTCGTAGGGTGGGCAAAGGCGCGAAGCGCCGTGCCCACGACTTCTCAATGGTGGGCACGCTTCGCTTTGCCCACGCTACGGCAGTTGAACAAGGTGCGAGGACTGGCGACTAATCCCGATGAAGGGTCTGTCGAGGTCTTTATTCATGAGAGTCGCCACGAAATTTGTAATGCTCCTCACTCTCGGTGCGGCGCTGGCGGGCAGTGCGCCTGCCTTTGCCGCGCAGCCCTACGAAGGCTTCTGGGCGTCTACCAAAAAGGACTGCCGCGACGACGACAGCCCCAACCGCATGAGCATCGAAGGCGGCAACCGCCTCTACTGGTACGAGACGCGCTGCCGCGCCGGCGAGATCACCGCCGACGGAAAGCTCGGCTGGAAGATGAAGCTCGCCTGCGAAGGCGAGGGCGAGAAGTTTCGCTCCAATCCCCGGGTCTCCATCGCAACCGACGGCAAGCTGGTGATGGACAACGGACCGGTCGGGCAGGCCAAGCGCCAGACCTATGTGCGTTGCGAGATCGCGAAGAAGCGCTGATCTCGAACGCTTATGTCTTGCCCGGCCATTTGGCGCGGTAGCGGATTTCGCTGCCGTCGGCGAGCCGCCGCCAGGTCCCGAACTCCGGCGTATGCGGCGCCCGGGCCGTCAAGTCGATCGGGTAGGTTCGGCTCGGCTGGCCCTCGATATTGACGGCGAGCTGCCGGTGCGAGGTTCGAAACGCGAGCTCGACTTCGCCTGCGATGACGGGCTGGTCGCCGTCACGATAGAAGGCGGCCGGGGTCACTTCGCCCGGCATCGTGTTGAGGTTGGTCTGCAATTCGATGGTGATGCCCTGGGCTGATGTCGGCACCGTGACCCCGGCCGGAAAACGCACCTCGAATACGAGCAGGGGATTGCCGCCGTTCCGGTTGAGCCAGGGCGTCGCCGTCGCATAGGCGTAGGCGATGTAGAGGCCGATCCCGGCGACGCAGAGCAGGACGACGACGCCGAGGGACTTCAGGCTGTTGCGCCCGACGCTGCCATTGCCTGCGTCCTCGCCTGAACGCGTCACCAGCCAGTTGGCAAACACCGCGCCGGCGATCGCGCCGATGGGGGAGTAGACGAACAGTCCCAACAGACCCGAGGTGATCGGGTCCGCGCGGTTGCCGAAATCGAACAGGGAAAACAGCACAAAGATCGCGACATAGCCCGCCACCGCGCCAGCAACGCCGAGGGCTATTCGCGATGAGTTCTTCATGTCGATGGTCCAGCAATGAAATGCCGCCACCGGGGGCTGCCTGCGTTAGACGCAGCAGGTCGCAGACTTGTTCAACGCCATCGAGGGAGGTGCGGAGCAGTGTGCCGCTCCGGCTGCGTCACTTCGCCACCACCTCCGGCACCTTGCCCGCCGGCGGGGTGTTGCGGCTGCGTTGCGTCCGCACGATGCCGTCAATGATGGTCATGCCGATGCCCGGGAGATCGCCGAGCTGGACGCTCTCCAGGATGTTCTTGCCGGGCGAGTGCTGGGCCTTGTCCATGATGACGAAGTCGGCGGAACGTCCCACTTCAATGAGGCCGCAATCGAGTTCGCGCATCCGGGCGGTGTTGCCGGTGGCGAGACAAAAGGCGATCTCGGCCGGCAGCTCGCCGAGCGAGGACAGCATCGAGACCATGCGCAAAATGCCGAGCGGCTGCACGCCGGAGCCGGCGGGCGCGTCGGTGCCGAGGATGACCCGGTGCAGATCACCCATCTCGCGCGCGGTGCGCAGCGTGAACAGAGCGGAGCGCTCATTGCCGTTATGCACCAGCTCGAGACCGCGCTTGCAGCCCTCGCAGATGCAGCGGATCTGGTCGTCGGGAAGGGCGGTGTGGCCGCCATTGATGTGGCCGACCACGTCGGTGTCGGCCTCCAGCACGACGTCCTTGTCGATCAGGCCGGAGCCGGGGATCGAGGGGCCGCCGGTGTGGATGGTGCTCTGGATGCCGTATTTGCGTGCCCAGCCGACCATCTTGCGTGCGGTGGGACCGTCCTTGACGCCGCCGAGGCCGACCTCGCCAAGCAGCTTGACGCCGGCGGCGGCCAGCTCCTTGAAGTCCTCCTCGACCATCTCGCATTCGATCACCGGCGCGCCGGCGTGAACCTTCACGCCGCCCGGACGCAAGGTCCAGAACGCGCGCTGGGCGAAGATGGCCATCGCCTTCAGGCCGACGACGTCGCGGGGGCGGCCCGGCATGTGAACCTCGCCGGCCGAGATCATGGTGGTGACGCCGCCATGCAGATAGCTGTCGATCCAATTGATCTGGTTCTGTCGCGGCGTCCAGTCGCCCGCAACGGGGTGGACGTGGCTGTCGATCAGGCCCGGCGCCACCGTGGTGCCCTGGGCGTCGACAATGGTGGTCGCGCCTTCGATGTCGACGTCCTTGAAGCGGCCGATCGCGGTGATCTTGCCGTTCTCGGCGACGATCGTGTCGCCATCCAGGATCGGCTTTTCCAGGGCGCCGGACAGGATCAGGCCGATGTTCCGGATCACGAGCTTCGAGGGTCCGGCGGCCTGGGGTGCGTCATGCGCCATGGAAGGGGCTCCTTATTCCTAACTGCAACGCTTTCGATCTTGGGCAGCCTTGACCGCGGGATCAAGCAGGATTATTCATTAGTATACGAATGATCGTGTACAAACGACGCATAGCTGCCCGCCTCGGAACCGCATTGGACGCGACAGGGAAGGTGAGATGAGCAATTTCAATCAGGAAAGTGTTTTGAGCGTCCACCACTGGACCGATACGCTGTTCTCCTTCAAGACCACCCGCAGCCCGACCTTCCGCTTCCGCAACGGCGAATTCACCATGATCGGGCTCAAGGTCGGCGAGAAGCCGCTGCTGCGGGCCTACAGCGTCGCCAGCGCCAATTACGAGGACACGCTCGAGTTCTTCTCGATCAAGGTGCCGGACGGTCCGCTGACCTCGCGGCTCCAGCATTTGAGGGAAGGCGACGAGATCATCGTCAGCCGCAAGGCCACCGGCACGCTGGTGATCGACAATTTGGAGGAGGGGCGCAACCTCTACCTCATCGGCACCGGCACGGGCCTTGCGCCGTTCCTGAGCGTGATCAAGGACCCCGAGACCTACGAGCGGTTCGAGAAGGTCGTGCTGTTGCACGGCTGCCGGCATGTCAGGGAGCTCGCCTATGGCGAGATGATCACCGAGACGCTGCCGAAGGACGAACTGATCGGCGAGTACATTCAGAATCAGCTGATCTATTATCCGACCGTGACGCGCGATCCCTTCCGCAACCGCGGCCGCATCACCGACCTCATCACCACGGGCAAGCTGTTCGCCGATATTGGCCTGCCGGCGCTGGAGGCTGCCCACGACCGCGTCATGATTTGCGGCAGCCCGGCACTGGTCGCTGATACCCGCGTGCTCCTGGGAGAGCGCGGCTTTGTCGAGGGCAATCACGGCGAGCCGGCCCAATTCGTGGTCGAAAAGGCCTTTGCCGAGCGCTAACACGCAATTCTTGCTTGAGAAGACCGCATTTTCGCCGCGTCGGGCCCGTTGCGGCGCCGATTCGGCGCTTGATACACTGTGGGAACGAATCAGCGGAGTTCCCACATGGTTGCGGACAGCGACAGCAACATCGCCTGGCACCGGGTCCAGTTGAAGAAGAACCGCGCCGAGTTGAAGGCGCTGGAGACCGCGCGCTTCACGATGGGTGAGATCGCCTCCTCGAAGCGGAACGGCCAGACCCAGAAGGCGATCGCGGAACTCAAGCGCAAGATCGCCCAGTCCGAGCGCGTGATCGCCGATCACGACAAGCGCACGCGCCGTCCGCTCGGCACCGACATGCAGAGCCTCAGCAACGGCAGCTGGAGCCATTGGGACGCCTATACCAACCAGCAGCAGCGCAAGACCGGCCAGCGCTCGCCCGGGCGTGGATAGGTCTTCGTCTCCTCGCGCCAGTTCCGACCCTTGCGCGTTGGCCCGCCCATACCATTTGGGTGAGACGCCAACAATCACTCCGGTGATCCCATGACAGCGCGCCTCGATTTCACAAGCGAGGCCTTCTTTCGTGATCCGCCCAAGGCGATCGCAGCGTTGCGCATGTCCGGTCCTCTCGTCGCGACGCGATTTCCCCTGGTCGGCAATGTCTGGATCACCACGACCCATGACGCGACGGCACAGGTGCTGAAAGACGGCGCCACCTTCACGCTGCGCAAGGAGGATGGCGACGTCGCGAGTCTGCGCTGGTGGATGCCGAGCTTCGTCAGGACCATCGCCAACAACATGCTGACGATGGACGAGCCGGATCACACGAGGCTCCGCAGCATCGTGGACGAGGCCTTTCGCCGTCGTGCCATCGTCGCGATGGAGCCGCGCATCCGTGCCATTGCCGACGGCTTGGCCGACGAGCTGTTCGCGGAGGGACGGCCAGCAGATCTGGTCCAGCGCTACGCGCGCATCCTGCCGCTCGCAGTGATCTCCGAGCTTCTGGGATTGCCTCTGGCCGACCGGCCCAAATTCATCGCCTGGGGCAACGCGATGTCCTCGCTGACGAATGTCGTCAGCTTCTGTCGATTGCTGTGGGCCTTTCGCAAGATGCGGGCCTACCTCGAGCAGCAATTGCAGGCCGCGCGCGTGCAGGGCGGTGAAGGCCTGATCGCCGAACTGGTCCAGGTCGAGCGCGAGGGTGCTCAGATCACGCCGGATGAAATGGTCTCGATGGTGTTTCTGCTGCTTGCAGCCGGCTCCGAGACGACCACGCATCTCATCAGCGGTTCCGCCTACGAGCTGCTCAGGAATCCCGGCCTTCACGATTGGCTGGAACAGGACTGGAGCCGCGCCGGGCTTGCGGTGGAAGAGTTCTTGCGTTTCGTCTCTCCGGTGCAATTTTCAAAACCGCGCTATGTGCGGCGGGACGTCGAGGTCGAAGGCGTGCGTTTGAAGAAGGGCGACCGTGTCATGGTGATGCTCGCCGCCGCAAACATGGATCCGGCGATGCATGATCGTCCCGAAAGCCTCGATCTCGAGCGCAAGCCGAACCGTCACCTCTCGTTCGGGACAGGAATCCATTTCTGCCTCGGCCATCAGCTGGCGCGCATCGAGGCGGCCTGCGCGCTGGAAGCGCTGTTCGTGCGCTGGCCGAAACTTGGTCTGGCCGTCGATCCCTCGCAGATCCATTGGCGCAAGCGGCCGGGGATTCGCATGATTGCGAAGCTTCCTGTCACGGCCGCGGTCCACGGAACATTTACCGCTGCGGCGCCGGCGATGGCTGATCGTTCTCCCGTTCGGGCGGAGTGAGGCTCTCTCTTCGGCAAATCGTCGCTGACCATGATCTGCTCGGAACAGCCTGTGGCGCTTGCTGTTGTCCACCGGGACCTGATGGCATGCGAAGGAACAGTTGCGTGTCCAGGGATTCCCATCTCTCAGAGAGGTTGGATCATGACCAGCAAAATGCCGAATGTTCCGCCGGACAATCAGAGCCGGAAGGGAACTGGCGACACTAAGCAAACGTCGGCCGATCAGACTCCGCGCGGCCAGCAGCGCGCGGAAAATCCGGACCAACAGGGCCAACAAGGCAACATCAAGCAGAACACGACCAATCAGGGACACCAGCAAGACCGTTGAGGAGGCGACATTCATGTCGACATCCACCAAGACACCCAGCAGCATTCGTCAGGGCGGCCCCGGAGCATCGCATGAGAACGCGAAGGCGCCGCTGGAGGTGAAGAAGCCGCCTGCGGACGATGAACAGCGAAGCCACAGCCGCGTCTCCGGTGGTGGAGGCGAGCAGGATTCCCATCACCGCCACGATGCGGCCGGCAAGGGCGGCGGCAGATAGACCACAGCGGCCGCCGCGACCGACGCCGGTGCAACGGGAGTACCGAGCTTTCAACGGGCGATCACTGCAAGAGGAGAGACTGATGCCAAGTGGGCACGGCAGCAAGACGCACTTCAGATCCGGCATGCATGGCAAGGGCGACGGCGCCGGTGCATTGACCGAAGTGCCCAAGGACAAGATCGGCGATAACATGGTCCTGTCCAACCGCGACAAGGCCCAGCATTCGGACATTCGCGGCATGGACGGCAAGTCCATTCAGACCGAACAGTATCAGGATCATGCAGCCAACCGGCTCGACGAGACGCCGGAGACTGACGAGACCTGAGAGAGCCGTTCCTCCCGCTGAAACTTGCGGACCGGTCTTCAGCCGGTCCGCTTTTTTGTCGGCACGAGATCGCGCTCCCAGCCGAAGACGGAGCGGCCGTCGAGGTCGGGTGACGCCGCGCGCTCGCCGGCGATGTAGGTCTCGACCGACGGGCCGTGCGCGGTGCGTTCCAGCCGCCGTGCCTGATCATCTAGCCGCTTCATCGCCTGCATCTCTTCATCACGCCCGAGCTTGGCGTTCTGGATCGCGCCCTTCAGCACGCGGATGGTCTCGTCATAGACCTTGATCGGCACAGGGTAGGGATGCCGGTCCTTGCCGCCATGGGCGAGCGAGAAACGCGCGGGATCCCTGAAGCGATAGGGCGCGCCGTGCACGACCTCGGCGACCATCGCCAGCGAGCGCACGGTGCGCGCGCCGACGCCGGGCGTCAGCAGCAGCTCCGGGAAATCGACCGGGCCGCGTTCGGCGGCTGCGGCGAGGGTGCCGTGCAGGCGCCGCGCGAACACATCCTTCGGCCGGACATCGTGATGCGCGGGCATGATCAGATGCGGCAGCATGGCCTGCGCAGGCTCGGGCGCAGGCCCGGTGAGCCGCTCGAATTCAGTGAGGATTCGATCGGGGCCGAGATCGTTGAGGAGCTCGAGCTGCGCGCTCCGCGAGATATCGGCGCGGTGGTCGGTGAGATTGACGATCTCGCCTTGCTGCGGGCCGTCGATCGCGCTGTGCGGCGTATCGACAAAGCTCTTCAGCGCCTCGGAATGCCAGTGATAGCGGCGGGCCTGCCGCTTGTCGCCGTTCATGCCCTGCTGCACCACCGTCCATTTGCCGTCGGCGGTCACGAAGAAGCCGTGGAGATAGAGGTCGAAGCCGTCCTGCACGGCCGCGCTGTCGACCTTCGCCACCAGGCGGCTGGCGCGGGTGAGCTTTGCGCCGTCGAATCCAACGCGGTCGCCGAGCTGCATCAACTCGTCCGGCGTCTTGCGCGAATGCTGGCCGCGGCCGCCGCAGACATAGATGCCAAGCTCGTCCTGGAGCGGCCCGAGCCCGCGCTTCAGTGCGCCGATCACGGATGTCGTGATGCCGGAGGAGTGCCAGTCCATTCCCATCACGGCGCCGAATGACTGGAACCAGAATGGATGGGACAGCCGCTGGAGAAACGCATCGCGGCCGTAATGATGCACGATCGCCTGCGTGACGATCGATCCCAGCGAAGCCATGCGGCTCGCGAGCCACGGCGGAACCCGTCCGGTGTGCAAGGGAAGATCGGCGCTGCCGGTACGTCTGGTCATGGTGCTCACAAATTAGCGCAGTTCGGCGACGGTTGCATCTGCGGAATGCTGCGTTGCACGAGAGAGGGGAGCGAAGCCGGCCGGGAGGCGTTGAGCGGGCTATGCGAATGCAATGACGGGGACAATCGATGAATTTGCAGGCCCTGATGGCTGACATCGACAGGATGTTCGGCTGGATACCGTCGTGGTTTGTCGGCCTCGGCCTGGTTGTCGGCGCGATCTTGCTTGCGCTGTTCGTCTACCGGCTCGCCGTATGGCTGCTCGCGCGCGCCTTCGGAACCCGCCTTCCGCTCCTGAGCGTATTCATCGACCGCACCGCCGGCCCGGCCCAGCTGGCGCTTTGCCTGGCGGCCGTCGCATTGGTCCTGCCGCTTGCCCCGCTCGACGACATGATCCGCACGCCGCTGATGCGCCTGTTCGTCGTGGCCGTCATTGCCCTGATCGGCTGGATCTCGATCCGGATCGTGGACATGAGCGCGGCGCGCTATCTGCAGAATTTCCGCGACGTCAGCGAGAATTTCGTCGCGCGCAAGCACGTGACGCAAGTTCGCGTGTTCAAGCGCGTCACCGACACCATCATCGTCGTCATCACGGTGTCCACCGCGCTGATGACGTTCGATTCGGTGAGGCAATATGGCGTCAGCCTGTTCGCCTCCGCCGGCGCGGCCGGCATCATCGTCGGCCTTGCCGCCCGGCCGCTGCTCAGCAACCTGATCGCAGGCCTGCAGATCGCGATCACGCAGCCGATCCGCATCGAGGATGCCGTGATCATCGAGAACGAATGGGGCTGGGTGGAGGATATCGCCTCGACCTATGTCGTGATCCGGCTGTGGGACTGGCGCCGCATGGTGGTGCCGTTGTCCTATTTCATCGAGAAGCCGTTCCAGAACTGGACCCGCGACACCGCATCCCTGATCGGCGTGATCGCGCTCCACGTCGACTATCGTGCCGACGTCCCGCGCATCCGGCGTTGGCTGGAGGACGCCGTGAAACAGTCCAAGCTCTGGGATGGTGCCGTGGTCAATCTCCAGGTGATCGACGCGGACTCGCGGACCATCGAGCTCCGCGCGCTGGTCAGCGCGAGAAACGCGCCGCAGTCGTGGGACCTGCGCTGCGAGATCAGGGAAAAGCTCGTGGCCTTCATCCGCGACGAGATGCCGGAGGCGCTGCCGCGCGAGCGCGCGATCCTGATCCCGTCGACCGACGATGATGCCGATTTCCTACGGCCCGTTACGCCGGAGAAGATGCGGGCGAGGGCCCACAACTGAACAGGCCCTTGTTGCTGAGCCGAGGCTTGCTACGCGCGCGAAGTCCTGACCGCGCCGCGCAAGGCCGCCTGCTGCTGCTCACTGCGCGCGGATGTTGGCCGCCTTCAGCACCGGCTCCCATTTGGTTGCCTCGGCGTGCATGTAGGCGTCAAACTCCTTGGCAGAGGAGCCGACCGGAGCGGCGCCGATCTTGCCGAGCGTCGACAGCACGTTCGGGTCCTGAAGCGCTGCCTTCAGATCGGTTTCGAGCTTCGCCACGATCTCCGGCGGCATTTTTGCCGGACCAAGCACGCCCCACCACACCGAAACGTCGTAACCGGCGACGCCGGATTCTGCGACGGTCGGGACGTCAGGTAGCGCCTTGGAGCGTTCGGCCGAGGTCACCGCGAGTGCGCGCACCGGACCGCCTTCGAGCTGACCGATCGCTTCCGCAAGCGGATTGATGCTGAGCGGGATTTCGCCTGCGATCACGGCGGTCAGCGCCGGCGCGCCGCCCTTGTAGGGAATCGCGACGATTTTGCTGCCGGACATGTGTTTCAACAGTTCGCCGGCCAGGTGCGCCGAGGTGCCATTGCCGGACATGCCGTAGGAGAGCTTGTCCGGCTCCTTCTTCGCCGCAGCGAGGAGATCTCCGAGCGTCTTGTAGGGGCTGTCCTTGGCCACGACGATCGCGAGCGGTGAGGAGGCGACTTCGGTGATTGCGGTAAAATCCCTAAACGTGTCGTAGGGCACGCTCGGATAGATGAACTGGTTGAGCGGATGGCCGCTCGCGACCAGGATCAGCGTGTAGCCGTCGGGCGCGGCCTGTGTCAGCGCCTGCGAGGCGACGATCCCGCCGGCGCCTGGACGATTGTCGACCACCGGCTGCTGCCCCCAAGACTTCGCCAGCGCCTGGCCCAGCGTGCGCGCGAGCACATCGACCGCGCCGCCGGCCGCGTAGGGCACGAGGATGTGAACCGGCTTGCTCGGATAATTGTCGGCGGCCTGCGCGGCGCTGCCCGCCAGCAGTAAACCGGCGCCCAGCATCAATCCGCCGATTGTCTTGTTAAAACCCAGCATTTTCCCAGCACTCCTTGCGGGCGCGCATCCTTGCATCGGTCTTCGGGTCGTCTGGATGCCGCCCATGGTTTTTGTTGACGAGACCTGATCTTTTGTACGATAGTACAAATCACATGGTACGCAAACCCACCAGCAAGGAAACGGCCCGCAAGCCGAACATGCGCGAGGCGATCCTCGCCGCGGCCGAGGAGCTGTTCGCCACCAACGGCTTCAATGCCATCTCGGTGCGCGACATCGCGCAGGCTGCCGGAGCCAATCCAGGCAGCGTCACCTATCATTTCAAGACCAAGGACGGCCTGCTGCTGGAGATCTACCGGCGCCATTGCGGGCCGATGAATTTGCGCCGTTCGGAACTGCTCGCCGCCGCGAGGCGCGTGCGTGATCTCCAGGACCGGCTGGAGGCGGTGGTGCGCGCCTATGTCGTGCCGGCTTTCACCTCAGGCAGCGATCTTGCCGGCGGCGGTGCGCGCTTCACGCGGCTGCGCGCCGTGATGTCGGCCGAAGGCAACGAGGTCGCGCGAAAAATCATCGCGCAGACATTTGACGACACCAGCCACGCCTTCATCGATGCGGTCCACGAGAGCCTGCCGCACATTCCGCGCACCGACATTGTCTGGCGCAGTCACTTCCTGCTAGGCGCACTTTATTACTCGCTGGTGACGCCCGATCGCGTCTCGCGCCTGTCGCGCGGCGAAGCCGATGGCGGCGATGCCGCCAGCGCTATCGAGCAGCTGGTGCAGGCCACGGTTGCCTCCTTCCAGGCGCCGCCGCTCGATCATGTCGCGCCGTCGCGGCGGCGGCCGGTCGTCAGCAGCAGGACTTGAAAGAAGCCGTCTCGCCCGACGGTTGAAGTGATGACGATGATGTACACGCCCACCATTCCGCCGCCCGATCCGAACACGCGCACGCCCAAGTTCAAGCTGCCGAAGCTGTCATGCGACGCGCATTGCCACATCTTCGGGCCCGGTGCGAAATACCCTTATGCGCCTGACCGGTCCTACACGCCGCCGGACGCGCCGCTGGAGGATTTCGGGGCGTTGCATGCCAAGCTCGGCGTGGAGCGTGCGGTCATCGTCAATGCCAGCGTGCACGGCACCGACAACAGTGTGGCGCTCGATGCGATCGCTGAGAGCAATGGCGCCTACCGTGCGGTCGCCAATATCGACGACAGCATCACCGAGCGCGAGCTCCGTGTGCTGCACGAAGGTGGCTTCCGCGGCTGCCGCTTCAATTTCGTCCGCCATCTCGGCGGCGTGCCCGACAAGCGCGTGTTCGACCGTATCATCGCGATGGTCACGCCGCTTGGCTGGCACATCGATCTGCACTTCGATGCGATCGATTTGCCTGAATATGCCGACATGCTGACCAGGCTGCCGCTTGGCTACACCATCGACCATATGGGCCGTGTGAAGGCGGCGCAGGGGCTCGATCAGCTTCCCTTCAGGATCCTGATCGAGCTGATGCAGTGCGACGAGAAATGCTGGGTCAAGATCTGCGGCTCGGAGCGGGTGTCCTCCAGCGGTCCGCCCTTTACCGATGCGGTGCCGTTCGCGCGAAAGATCGTCGAGACCGCGCCGGATCGCGTCATCTGGGGCACTGACTGGCCGCATCCTAACGTCAAGGTGATGCCGAATGACGGCGACCTCGTCGACCTGATTCCGCTGTTCGCGCCCGAACCCGAGTTCCAGCAGAAGATCCTTGTCGACAATCCGGCGCGCCTGTTCGAGTTCGACCGATGACCGTGCTTGCAATCGACAAGCCGCGCGGGCGGCCCTGGTGGAGGGAGCTCTGGATCCAGGTGCTCATCGCCATGGCCGCCGGCATCGCGCTTGGGATCGCCAGTCCCGAGGCGGGCGCCAAGATGCAGCCGCTGGGGGATGCCTTCATCAAGGCGATCCGGATGCTGATCGCGCCGATCATCTTCTGCACCGTCGTGCACGGCATCGCCCATATGGCCGACATGGCGCGGGTCGGGCGCGTCGCCGTGAAGGCGATCGTCTATTTCGAGATCATGACCACGATCGCGCTGATCATCGGTCTCATCGCGATCAACCTGCTCAAGCCCGGCGTCGGCATGAACATCGATCCCGCCGTCGGTTTCGTGATGTGTGCGGCGCCGATCGGTGCCTTCGGTGCCATCGCCTTTACGGTCGGCAAGTTCGGCGTGGGATCGCTGGCCTCGCTCGGCAAGCTGCTCGGAGGCTTCTATCTCACCTGTGTGGTCTTCATCGTCGTGGCGCTCGGCCCGGTGGCGCGGCTCTGCGGCTTCTCATTGCTCAAGCTGATCCGCTACATCTGGGAAGAGCTGTTGATCTGCATAGCCACGACATCGTCGGAGACGGTGCTGCCGCGGATGCTGACCAAGCTGGAGAAAGCGGGCTGCGAGAAGAGCGTGGTCGGGCTCGTCATCCCGACGGGCTATTCCTTCAATCTCGACGGCACCTGCCTCTACCTCGCGGCGGCCTCGGTGTTCCTGGCGCAGGCAACCAACACGCCGTTCGGGCTGGCCGAGCAGATCGAGCTCTTGCTGATCCTGCTGGTGACCTCCAAGGGGGCGGCGGGGATCGCCGGCGCCGCCTTCGTCGTGCTCGCGGCGACGCTGTCGGCGACCGGCACCATCCCGGTGACGAGCGTTGCGCTGGTGCTCGGCATCCATCGCCTGATGTCGCAGGGCTTGACGCCGACCAACCTGATCGGAAACGCGGTCGCGACCATCGCGATTGCCAAATGGGAAGGCGCGCTCGACGGCGAGCGCCTGAGGCGCGTGCTCGACGGCGAGGAACAAGTGGCCGCTGCAATCTGATGAAGTGGCTTCCGGCGTGACGCAGGCGGCCTATGATGGTTACGAACAAGAGAGGGGAGTTTCTCCCATGAAGACAGGTCTGGTCATCACCGCCCATCCCGGCGATTTCGTCTGGCGCGCCGGCGGCGCGATCGCGCTGCATGCGAAGAAGGGCTATCGCATGAAGATCGTCTGCATGTCCTTTGGCGAGCGCGGCGAGAGCCAGTTCGCCTGGAAGGAGAAGGGCGCGACGCTGGAATCGGTCAAGGCCGGCCGCAAGGACGAAGCGGAGCGCGCGGCAAAACTGCTCGGCGCGGAGATCGAGTTCTTCGATTGCGGCGATTATCCTCTCAAGCTCACCGAGGCGCATTTCGACCGCATGGTCGACATCTATCGCGAGCTTAATCCCAGTTTCGTGCTGACCCACGCGCTGGAAGACCCCTATAATTTCGACCATCCCAACGCGGCGCATTTCGCGCAGGAGACCCGCGTGGTCGCGCAGGCGATGGGTCACAAGCCCGGCGCGCAGTACAAATATTCGGCGCCGCCGGTGTTCCTGTTCGAGCCGCATCAGCCAGAGCAGTGCAATTACAAGCCGGATCTGCTCCTCAAGATCGACGAGGTCTGGAAGGAGAAGTACGAGGCGTTCCAGATTCTCGCTGCGCAAAAACACCTCTGGGGCTATTACGAGCGGGTCGCGCTCAACCGTGGTATTCAGGGCAGCCGCAACACCGGCGTGCCCATGACTTATGGCGAGGCCTATCAGCGCCTGTTCCCGACGGTTGCGGAGGAGCTGGCATGAAGCCGGTCGTCGTTCGCAACATTGAGCGGGCCGATCCCGCCGACATGGCCGAGTACGGTGTTTCGACCGTGCACGAGGCTTACGGCCGCATCGGCCTGATGAAGCCCTATCTGCGTCCGGTCTGGTCTGGTGCGTCGATTGCGGGGCCCGCCGTCACGGTGCTGGCGCAGCCCGGCGACAATTGGATGATCCATGTCGCGGTCGAGCAGTGCAAAAAGGGCGACATCCTCGTCGTCGGCTGCACCACCGACAATACCGACGGCATGTTCGGCGAATTGCTGGCGACCTCGCTGCAGGCACGTGGCGTGCAGGGGTTGATCATCGATGCCGGTTGCCGCGACGTCAAAGCGCTGCACGAGATGGAGTTTCCGGTGTGGTCGCGTGCGGTGTCGGCCAAGGGCACAGTCAAGGCGACGCTCGGCTCGGTCAACGTCTCCGTCGTTTGCGCCGGCGTCAATGTCGACCCCGGCGATATCGTCGTCGCCGATGACGATGGCGTCGTGGTGGTCCCGAAGCGCTATGCCGCCGAGGTCGCCGAGAAGGCGAGGAAGCGCAACGCGGACGAGGGCGGCAAGCGCACGCGCCTTGCCTTGGGCGAACTGGGCCTCGACATGTACGGCATGCGCGAAGCGCTGGCGAAGGCCGGGCTCGTCTATGTCGACAATACCGAGGATGTCTAGAGCAACGGTGGGAGCGGGTGGATGGATCGTCTCAAGCTGAAGGCCGTGCTCGGTAGCCACCCCCACGTGCAGGCGGTGAAGGGCGGCGAACTCCGCTCCGATCTTTTCGATCTCGACTTCATCGCGTACACGCCGACCAACACCGCGTTCAAGCCGATGGTGCGGGAGCAGGCCTTCGAGGTCTGCGAGATGGCGATCGTCACCTATCTGATGGCGAAGGCGCACGGCAAGCCGCTGGTGCTGCTGCCGGCGACCATGCTCGGGCGCTTCCAGCATTCCTATGCGCTGTACAATCCCGCACGGGGAATGCTCGGGCCGTCCGATCTCGAAGGCAAGCGCGTCGGCATCCGCTCGTTCACGACCACGACCGGCGCCTGGATCAGGGGCATCCTCGCCAACGACTATGGCGTCAATCTCGACACGATCCGCTGGATCACCTTCGAGGATCCGCACGTGGCCGAATATGTCGACACCACCGAGCGCGCCCCGAAGGACAAGAAGATCCTGCAGATGCTGCTCGACGGTGAGCTCGACGCCGTCCTCGGCGAGACCTGTGACAATCCCAAGCTGAAGCCGCTCTTCTCCGATCCAGCCGCGGAGGCCGCCAGATGGTACGCGAGGCGCGGCGTCGTCCCGGTCAATCACCTCGTGGTCGTGACCGAGCAACTTGCGAAATCGCGGCCCGACGTCGTTGTGGGCGTTTATGATCTGCTCAAGCGGAACAAGGAGCAGGCGGGAGCAGTGGCAACGCCTGACCTTGTCCCGTTCGGGATCGAGGCCAACCGGAAGCCGCTGGAGCTGATCGTCGACTACGCATTCCAGCAGGCGCTGATCCCGCGCCGCTATGCTGTCGAGGAGCTGTTCGACGAGACGACACGAGGATTGAACTGATGGTGGATCCGAAACGATGGCAGATCGGGCTGGTTGGCTACGGCGAAGTCGGCAAAATCTTGGCCGAGGATTTGCGCCAGCAGGACATCAAGGTCTCGGCTTATGACATCAAGCTCGGGGGCGAGCAGGGCGCGCCGCTGAAGGAGCATGCGGCGAAACACGGTGTGGCGCTTGCGGCCTCGCACGCCGAGTTGACGGCGAAATCGGACTTCATCATCTCCGCGGTCACCGCCAGCCAGGCCGTGCCGGTGGCGAAGGCCTGCGCCGCTGCGATCAACCAGGGTAACTGGTTCCTTGATTTCAATTCGGCCTCTCCGGGCGCCAAGCAGCGCGCTGCTGCGCTGATCGACGGCGGAGGCGGCCGCTATGTCGAGGGTGCGGTGATGACCTCGGTGCCGCCGTATCGCATCAAGGTGCCGCTGCTGCTCGGCGGCCCCGGCGCGAGAGAGATCGAGCCGCTGCTCAACACCATCGGCTTTGCCGCCAAGGTCGCGAGCGACAAGCTCGGCGTGTCCTCCGCGGTGAAGATGTGCCGCAGCATCTTGATCAAGGGCCTGGAGGCGATGGTCATCGAGAGTTTTACGACCGCGCGTGCCTATGGGGTCGAGGATGCGGTGTTGGCCTCGCTCGCGGAGACGTTCCCCGGGATCAACTGGGAGAAGCAGGGCGCCTATTTCTTCCAGCGCGTGATCGAGCACGGTCGCCGGCGCGCCGAGGAGGTGCGTGAGGTCGCCGAGACCGTGCGTGAGGCGGGACTGACACCATGGTCCGCGCAGGGCACGGCAGAGCGTCAGGCCTGGGTGGCTGACCTTGCTGATGAAGGTCTGTTCGGCGTCAGGGGCACGGCGGAGTTCGCGCGCAGCGCTGATTGGCGTACCGAGGCAGATCGAATCCTGAGCAAGATCAAACGCTGACGCCGAACGCGTGGGTTGAGCTCAAAACCCTGTCGCTGTCGCGATAGTTCGAGATTTCGTCACGGGCGAGCTCGATCAGGTCGACCAGGCGCTTGGCCTCGCGGACGACTTGCTCCTTGGCGGGCGCGGTGCGGAACTCGGTGAGAATCATGCGGATGCACTTGTCGGCGGTATCCAGCGTCCAGAGCGCGCGGGTCATGTCGTCCTGCGTGTGGATCGCCGAGATATCGAGGCCAGATAGGACTTCGCCAATACCATTCAGTCGCTTGACGGCGGTTTCAGCCGGCGAGTTGGCCCGAATGGAGCGATAATCGATGCTACTGAATGCGCTGAACATATACATACTTCCCCACTGAACAGCTCGTTCAGTGCGTCCCCTTAGTATGATCCGGACGACCCGTTGCGCAATGCGCACAGCTACGGTCCGGGATTCTACCGGGCTCGGATCTGGGGACGTATCGGCCGTGAATCGGTACGAAACGGTCCGACGATCAGCCGTGTTCCCGACGATTTTACCGTTGGAGAGTCGACCGGAAACGCGTTCAGGCCCCAGGCCGGAACAGAGTGGGCCGCTGCCGTGCAAACGTCTGTCGGCCCTCCTTGAAGCCCATCATGACGTCGGGCAGCTCGGCGATGGCGAAGCGGCTGTCTTGCGTATCAAGCACGATGAGATCGGCGGGATTGCCGACCTTGATGCCGTAATCGTCGAGGTTCATCAGCCGCGCGGGCAGCTCGGTCACGAGATCGAGGCAGGTGTCGAAATCCCCGACCGAAGCGTGTGCGACATTGGCGTAGAAGTTCGCCATCCGCAGCAATGAGGCGTCGCCAAACGGGGTGAAGGGATTGAGGACGTTGTTGGTCGCGACCGAGCAAACCACGCCGTCGCCCGCGAGCTTGTGGGCGAGGGTCAGCCCGCGCGGAGCGTTGTGGGTGGCTTCGCGCCCCATGAGATAGAGATCGGTCGCGGGCAGCACGGTGACGGCGACGCCGGCTCTTGCCAGTTGTGCGGTGGCAGCCTTCATCCGTTCGGGCGGCAATGCCGAGAGCTTTGTCGCATGGCCGATCGCGACGCGGCCGTGATAGTTGCGCCGCTCGGTCTGGCGGCAGACCTCGTCGAGATGCCACCAGGAGGGATCGAGATCGAAATCCAGATGGAGGTCGACGTCGACGTCGAATTCCTGGGCGAGGTCGAAGATGCGCGCAACATGCGCGGTCGGATCGGTGTCGGTATAGGGACAGCCGCCGATCGTCTCGCCGCCGTCGCGTAGCGCCCGGACCAGCAGCTCCTCGGCTCCGGGATCGTTGGTGAGCCCCTCCTGCGGGAACACGCAGAGCGACAGGTCGAGGGCCCACGCATAGTCGCGCTTCAGCGCCTTCACCGCCTCGAAGCTGCGCAGGCCGATCCGCGGATCGATTTCCACATGCGTGCGCATGTGCGTCGTGCCGTGCACGATCGCGCGTTCGAGCACCTTGGCGCCGCGGGCGTAGACGTCCTCGACGGTGAAGTCGCGTTTCATCGCCGATACGGCTCGGATGGCGTCACTGAGACTGCCGTGATCGTGGCCGCAGCGGTCGAGCAGGCAGGCCTTGTCGAGATGGATGTGGGTGTCGACGAAGCCGGGCAGGGCGAGGTGACCGCCGATATCGACCTCGACCGCTTCGCAGGCGAGCTTTGGCGCGATCGCGGCGATCCGGCCGGCTTTCACGCCGATGTCGACGGGCGCGGCGGATGACCGCAACAGCGCGTTACGGAAGATCAGGTCGAAGGCGGGCTGGGTGATCATGGTTCTTACGGACGGAATTTCGAGCAATCAGCGGGGATCGGCGGCTCCAGATTGTCGGCAGTGTAGCGAGGCAAATGTTCAAAATATATGCATGGATTCCGTGACCGTGGCGGTAGTATCTCGCGAACCGGGGAGAGCCTGCCATGTCCGTTGCCGCCAGAGCCGAAACTGCTCATTTGTCCGACGCCGCGATCGTGGAGGCCTATCTCACGGCATCGATGATTCCCGATCCCGACGCTGCGGCGACCTATATGGCGCCGGGCACCGTGATCACCTTCACCGGCGGGCGCGAGTTCGATCATCCGCGCGGCCCGACCGGCTTCAACGCCAAGCGCTACCGCTGGGTCAAGAAGAAGATGGACCGGTTCGACGTCTGCCCCGGCGACGGCGAGACCGTGGTTTACAGCGTCGGCACGCTCTACGGCGAATGGAAGGATGGGACCCCGTTCGAGGGCAACCGTTACGTCGACCGCTTCGTTGTGCGCAATGGCAAGATCACCAGGATGGATGTCTGGAACGATAGCGCCGAGCGCATCCTGGTCCAGCGCGGCATCGACGCGTAAGGTCCGTCACGCCACAGGCGGAGCCGAACGGCCGCTCGTCATATCGAAAGCTGCGATAGCTGATAGGCGCTAGCCTGTCTGGCGGCCGTCGCGCCCCTGCGCTATCAAGTTCCGCGATTGCGCCCGGCATGGAGGCGCGAGCCCCCTCTAGGAGCAGCCGATGCGTCTACCCACCGTTATCCTGGCCCTCACATGTCTTGCCGGCGCAGCCTCAGCCGAAGATCTGTCGGGCACGCTCCAGAAGGTCAAGGAGACCAAGAAGATCACCCTGGGCTATCAGGAGGCCTCGGTCCCGTTCAGCTATCTGGACGGCGACCAGAAGCCGGTCGGTTTTGCCATGGAGATCTGCCTGAGGATCGTCGATGCCGTGAAGAAGCAGCTGGGCATGCCCGACATCGCCGTCGACACGCTCGCGGTGACCTCGTCGAACCGGATCCCGCTGATGGTCAACGGCACGCTCGACCTGCACTGCTCGGCGACCACCAACAACGCCGATCGCCAGAAGCAGGTCGCCTTCACCAACACGCATTTCCTCAGTGCGACCCGATTTGCAGCCAAGAAGGCCACGAAGATCAACACCATCGACGATCTCAAGGGCAAGGCGGTCACGGCCGTGGCCGGCTCGGTCAACCTGACGCAGCTCGCCAAGGTCAATACGGAACGCAATCTCGGCATCAGCCTGATGCCGGCGAAGGACCAGGCCGAGGCCTTCCTGCTCTTGGAAACCGACCGCGCCCAGGCCTACGCACTCGACGACGTGCAACTCGCGGTCGCGATCGCGCGCTCGAAGGAGCCGCAAGCCTTCATGATCAGCGAGGAGGCGTTCTCCAAGCCGGAGCCCTACGGCATCATGCTGCGGCGGGAGGATGCGCCGTTCAAGGCGCTCGCCGACCGTGCGACTGCGGAGCTCTATGCAAGCCCGGAGATCGAGGTGCTCTACAAGAAATGGCTGCAGTCCCCGACGCCGCCGAACGGCCTCAACTACAACGTCCCGATGTCGCCCGCCCTGCGCAACGCCTTCAAGAAACCGAGCTGGAGCGCAGATCCGGACGTGTATCTGGCGAACTGAGGCGAGGGCGCCGAGGCGCGCGGGAAACGACCCGCGCGCTCTCGGCGAACACCGGATCTACGCGTTCGAATATTTCTTCAGCTCGAACCGGGCGATCTGGTTTCGGTGCACCTCATCCGGTCCATCGGCAAGCCGCAGCAAACGCGCGGTCGCATAGGCCTGGGTCAAACCGAAATCGTTCGAGGTGCCGCCGCCGCCATGGGCCTGGATCGCCCAGTCGATGATCTGGCAGGCCATGTTGGGCACCGCGACCTTGATCATTGCGATCTCGGCCTTCGCCACCTTGTTGCCGACCGTGTCCATCGCGTAGGCCGCATTCAGCGTCAGCAGCCGGGCTTGCTCGATCATGATGCGGGATTCCGCGATGCGCTCTTGCGTCACCGTTTGCTCGGAGACCGGCTTGCCGAAGGCGACGCGGCTGCGCACGCGGCGGCACATCTTCTCCAGCGTGCGTTCGGCAAGGCCGATCAGCCGCATGCAATGGTGGATGCGGCCGGGGCCGAGGCGGCCCTGCGCGATCTCGAAGCCGCGGCCTTCGCCGAGCAGCATGTTCTCCTTGGGGACCCGCACATTGGTGAAGACGACTTCGGACGCCCGGTCAGGCACGCCGTAGAAGCCGAACACGGGCAGGGGGCGTTTCACCTCGATGCCAGGCGTGTCCATCGGCACCAGGATCATCGATTGCTGCTTGTGGCGGTCCGGATTGTCAGGATCGGTCTTGCCCATGAAGATGCAGATCTTGCAGCGCGGGTCGGTCGCATTGGTCGTGTACCATTTGCGGCCGTTGATGACGTAATGGTCGCCGTCACGCAGGATCGAACTCTCGATGTTGGTCGCATCGGATGAGGCGACCGCAGGCTCCGTCATGGCGAAGCAGGAGCGGATTTCGCCTGCGAGCAGCGGCTTCAGCCAACGCTCCTTGTCCGTCTCCGAACCGTAGCGCTCCAGCACCTCCATGTTGCCGGTATCGGGCGCCGAGCAGTTGAACACTTCGGGCGCCAGATGCGATCGGCCCATCACCTCGCAGAGCGGCGCGTATTCGAGATTGGTCAGGCCTGCGCCATGGCCGGACTCCGGCAGGAACAGATTCCAGAGACCTTCCGCACGCGCCAGCGGCTTCAACTCCTCGACGACGGGATAGACCTTCCAGGGCCCCAGCTCTTCCGCCTCGCGATAGAAGCGCTCCTCGTTCGGGTAGATGTGCCGGTCCATGAAGCTCTCGAGCTTGCGCTTGAGTTCGACGACTTTTGGCGACATCGGGTAAAGCATCTCTGGTCTCCTTATTGATCGGCGGCAGGATCAGCCGATTTCGAGATAATCCGGGCCGGGCAATTCCGGGAAGGGCGCCGTCGGCAGCGTCTGATACCAGAACGCGACGGAGGCGATGTCGTCCTGCAGCGGAAGGTATTTGGCCTCCTTGGTGCCCGACAACCAGCCCAGCGCCTGGATCGTCAAACGCAGATCGGAGCGGAAGCGCACGGGATCGGGGATGTGCCAGCGATACATGCCGAAGCGTTGCTGCGATTTGTAGACGCCGTCGGGGCGGATCACCTGGGGCAGGCCGGCATAGGGCGTGGTGAATTCCTGGTAGCGCGATTGCTGGCCCTGGCCGGAATGGGCGACATAGGGATCGAAATTATAGGCACCGCAGAAATAGTCCTCGGTGCCGGTGCCGCAGATCGTCGGGAAGTGACCGTCGCCGTCGATGAAGAACTTGATTTCGCCTTCGCCCCACCAGCCGTTGTTGTTGACACCCCAGGCCATGTAGGTGCCGACATAGTGGCCCGCGCCGCTGATGCCGTCGAGGATGGTATAGACCTCCTTGTAAGGCAGCGGGTTGGTGCGGCGGAATTGGGCATGGAAGTAGGCGCAGTCCTCCGGCACGTCGGTCAGGGTGTAGTTGATCTGGTAGTAGACGGTGAGTTGCTCCTCGCTGCGGTTCTCGAGCGTGAAGCGCGCGCGCTTGCGAAACGGCATCTCCCAATAGCAGTTGAAGGCGCGGCCGGGATTGACGCAGACCGCGAGGGAGGACACCTGCGCGAACTCTTCCCATCCGCAGGCGAAGAAATCGCCGGCCGGGCACTCGACGCTCGGCAGCGTTTGGTCGTCCCAGTAGATGCGCAGGATCGAATGCCGCAGCCGTCCGCGCGCCAGCGTCATCCAGATCTGCTGGATCGCGCCTTGCCCGGCGATGTCGCCGAGCGTGAAGGTCGTGCCCGGTTCGATGACGACGTAGGGCGAGACCTTCCAGCCCTGTCCGAGATCGCGGGCCTGGCGGGCGGCGGGGCCATCGACGGACATGCCGCCCTTGCCCTTCTCGCCGGTGAAGTTCTCGGGGCTGATCGAACGCGTCTGCGCGTTCGACAGGCGCGACAGATTGCCGAGATGCAGGCCCAATCCGGAAAACGCCATGATGTCCTCGATGCGGGGTTAGCGACCTCCCGATATATCGTCGCTGAATTGACCAAAAGGTGAAGATGATGGCGTCAGGGAAGACGACCGATGTCCGCCTTCGTAGCCCGGATTGCGCTGCGCTCCATCCGGGCTACAAGGTCGACGCCTCTGCGCGCGGCTCACGCGACGCGATACTCCCTGAACTTCTCGCGCAGAGCCGATTTCAACACCTTGCCGGTCCCCGTCATCGGGAATTCGTCGAGGAATTCGACCGCGTCCGGCATCCACCAGCTCGCGATTTTCGGGCGCATATGGTCGAGCAGCGTCTTGCCGTCGACGGTCGCGCCCTTCTTGCGGACGACGAGGAGGAGGGGACGCTCCTGCCATTTCTCATGGTTGATCGCGACCACGGCTGCCTGAAGCACGTCGGGGTGAGACAAGGCGACGTCCTCGAGCTGGATCGAGGAGATCCATTCGCCGCCGGACTTGATCACGTCCTTGGAGCGGTCGGTGAGCGTGACGTGGCCCTGTGGGTCGATCACCGCCATGTCGCCGGTGATCAGCCAGCCGTCGCGGTCGAGCCCTTCGTCTAGCTTCATGTAGCCGGAGGCGACCCAGGGGCCACGGGCGCGCAAATGGCCGACGGACTTGCCGTCGCGTGGCAACTCGGCGCCGCTGTCGTCGACGATGCGCAAGCTCGTGCCGAAGCAGGCGCGGCCAGATACCTGGCGCCGGTCGAACCTCTCCTTGTCGCCGAGATGCTCCGAGCCGGGCCTTAAGCCCGGCATCGAGCAGCCGAGCGCCTCGGTCATGCCCCATGCCTGGATGTAGTCGATATGGTAGTCGCGCTTCAGTTTCTCGACCATGGCGCGCGGCGGCGCCGAGCCCGACGACAACGTTGCCCGCAGCGTGGAGAATTTGTTGCCGGTGCGGCCCAGCCAGTCGAGCAGGATCAGCCAGAAGCTCGGCACGCCCGCCGACAGCGTCACCTTCTCGCCTTCGAGCAATTCATAGAGCTTGTCGGGCTCGTAGTTGCGGCCGGGCAGCACCAGCTTCGATCCGGTGTAGGGAGCCGTGAACGGCATGTTCCAGCCATTGCCATGGAAGAGCGGCGCCATCGGCATCATCACCTCGCGCACGCCTTCGACATGTCCCGGCAGGAAGTCGAAATTGCAGCAGGTCATGGTCTGCAGGATCGCGGCACGGTGCGAATAGATCACGCCCTTGGGATTGCCGGTCGTGCCCGACGTGTAGCAGATGGTGGAGGCGGACTTCTCGTCGAACTCCGGCCAGGTGAAGCCGGCCTCGTTCTCCTTGTCGAGAAGCTCCTCGTAGCAATGCACGTTGGCGAGCTTGGTCTCGGGCATCCGCTCGCGCGACGACATCACGACATAAGCTTCGATCGTCTTGAGCTGCGGCGCGATCGCCTCGACGATCGGCAGCGTGGCGCGGTCGATGAACAGCAGGCGGTCTTCGGCGTGGTTGATGATGTAGACGAGCTGCTCGGGAAACAGCCGCGGGTTGACGGTGTGCAGCACATAGCCCATGCCCGGCGCGGCATAGAACATCTCGAAATGACGATGCGTATTCCAGGCCAGCGTGCCGACGCGATCGCCCGGATTCATGCCGAGCCGCTTCAGCGCCAGCGCCATGCGCTTGATGCGCGGATGGGCATCGGCATAAGTGTAGCGATGAATGTCGCCCTCGATCTCGCGCGCGACGATCTCGGCTTCGCCGTGATAGTCCGCGGCATACTGGATCAGGCCGCTGATCAGAAGCGGCATGTCCATCATCAATCCCTGCATGGTCTCCTCCACGGCCACGTCGTTGCGTGGCGTTGCGCTTGTGATTTGTGCGCGAGGTTAGCGGAACGTCACGCGGCGTTCACGCAAAAAACATTGGACGCGATTGCATGCGTCACTTTTTCAGGGCTAACTGATCCGAGCTGCCGGCGAAGCAGCGTTCTCCGTGGAGGAAATGCATGTCAGCGGAAAGACACAAGACCGGTGCAGCCGGCGAACCTACCGTTGATATTGCAGCCCTCCGCGCGCGCTACCGTGACGAGCGCGACCGCCGTTTGCGTGCCGAGGGCAAGGCTCAGTATGTCGAGGTAACAGGGGAATTCGGCCGCTACCTCGACGACCCCTGGGCCGATCCCGGATTTGCGCGCGCACCTGTCAGTGAAGAGACTGAAGTGCTCGTCGTCGGTGGCGGCTTTGGCGGGCTTCTCTGTGCCGCGCGTCTGCGCGAGGCCGGCATCGATGATTTCCGTATCGTGGAAAAGGCTGCGGACTTCGGCGGCACCTGGTACTGGAATCGCTATCCCGGCGCGGCCTGCGATACCGAGAGCTACATCTACCTGCCGCTGCTGGAAGAGACCGGCTACAAGCCGGTGCGCAAATATGCGCGCGCCCCGGAGATCTACGAGCACTCCCGCCGCATCGGCCGCCATTTCGATCTCTACGATCGCGCGCTGTTTCAGACCGTCATCTCGCGGATGGCATGGCAGGAGCAGGAGGCGCGATGGCTGGTCGAGACCGATCGGGGCGATCGCATCCGTGCACGCTTCGTCATTCTCGCCGGAGGTCCGCTCAGCAGACCGAAGCTGCCGGGCATTCCAGGCATCGAGACCTTCAAAGGTCACAGCTTCCATACCAGTCGTTGGGATTACGGCTATACCGGCGGCAATGCGGATGGTGGACTGACCGGACTTGCCGACAAGCGCGTCGGAATCATCGGCACCGGCGCCACCGCCGTGCAATGCGTGCCGCATCTCGGCCGCGCTGCGAAGGAGCTCTATGTCTTCCAGCGCACGCCGTCAGCGATTGGCGTGCGTGACGACCGGTCGACGGATCAAGACTGGGCGCAGAGCCTCAAGCCCGGCTGGCAGCGCGAGCGCATGGACAATTTCACTGCCGTGATCTCCGGCGAGCCGGTCGAACGGGACCTGGTGCAGGACGGCTGGACCGGCCTGCTCGGCGAGATCCTGCTGGCGCCGCGTCGTCAGCCGCAGCCGGTGACCTCGATGGAAGAGGCACTGAAGGTCATCGAGCAGGCCGACTACCGCAAGATGGAGGAGATCCGCGCCCGCGTCGATGCGGTGGTCAAGGACACGGCGACCGCGGACGCGCTCAAGCCGTGGTACAAGGCGTTCTGCAAGCGGCCGTGCTTCCACGACGAATATCTCGATGTCTTCAATCGTCCCAACGTGCATCTCGTCGACACCAAAGGGCAGGGTGTCGATCGCATCACCGAGAACGCCGTCATGGCCGGCGGCAAGGCTTACGAGCTCGACTGCCTGATCTATGCCAGCGGCTTCGAGGTCGGCACCGACTATGCCCGCCGCATGGGCTTCGAGGTCTACGGCCGCGACGGCATGAGCCTGACCGAGCGCTGGCAGGGCGGCGTCAAGACGATGCATGGGTTCTACAGCCGCGGCTTTCCGAACTGCTTCCTGATCGTCACGGTGCAGGCCGGCCAGAGCGCTAACTTCCCCCACATCATCGACGAGCAGTCACAGCACATCGCCTATGTGATCGCCGAAGCGCGCAAGCGCAAAGCCCGAACGCTGGAGCCGACGCTGGCCGCGGAAAACGCCTGGGTCGAGGAGGTCGTCAAGGCCGCGCTCGGCCGCCAGACCTATCTCGCCGAATGCACGCCCGGTTACTACAACAACGAGGGCGTGTTCGATCCGATCGCGGCAAGAAACAGCCAATATTGGCGCGGGCCGGTGGCCTTCCTGCGGCTGCTCGACAAATGGCGGAAGGAAGGCAATCTGGACGGCCTCGAATTGTCCTATGATCAGGCCATGGAGTCGGCGCGTTCCTCCGGGTAAGGTTGCGCCGATCGGTTACAGGACGGGAGATTGGGTATGACCACGGGCAGGGCTGTTGCGGGAGCGGTTGTTGGTGCGATGGCGCTGCTCGGGTGCCTGGCGTCCGCCGCCGCGGCCGCGCAATGCGGCAGCTCGCCGGCGGGTTTTGAGGCCTGGAAACGAGAGTTCAGCGCAGAGGCGCAGGGCAAGGGCATCGGCCAGACCGCGCTCTCGGCGCTGATGCAGACCAACTACGCCAGTGCCACCATCGCGGCCGACCGCGGCCAGCGCAGCTTTTCGCTGACGCTCGACCAGTTTCTCGCCAAGCGCGGCGCCACCACTATCGTCGCCAAGGGGCGCCAGCTCAAGCAGTCGCAGGCTGCCTTGTTCGCCTCCATCCAGCAGCGCTATGGCGTCCCGCCCGGCCCGCTGATCGCGATTTGGGGCATGGAGACCGGTTTCGGCAGCCAGCGCGGCAACCAGAACATGCTGTCGTCGATCGCAACCCTGGCCTATGACTGCCGCCGTCCTGAATTCTTCACCGACCAGCTCTACGCGGCCTTGAAGCTGGTCGACCGCGGCACGCTGTCGGGGGCGACCCGCGGCTCCATGCATGGCGAGGTCGGCCAGACCCAGTTCATGCCCAAGAACATCCTGGCCTATGGCACCGGCAACCTCGAGGTGGCCGCCAACGCGCTGAACTCGACCGCGAATTTCCTTAAAGGTCATGGCTGGAAAGCAGGAGCCGGTTACCAGCCGGGCGAGCCGAATTTCGTCGCCATCGAGGCCTGGAATGCGGCCGGCGTTTATCAGAAGGCGATCGCACTGATGGGCCGGCAGATCGACGAGGGCGGCGGAGCGGCGGCCTCGCGCTGACGAAAACCCGTCCACTTCGCTCGAAAAACGCTCCTGCTCAGCAAGGCGTGATGCGCCGACATGAGAAAGTTGTTGCCATCAGGAACCGAGGGCACGAGGTTTGCTTTGATCAGATTCAGGGCTGGGCATGAGGAGACTCAACATGGCAACCCAGATCGTGATGGACCAGACTGGCGATACGCGCCACGAGTTTGATCCTGGCAATGCCGAAGCGCTGGCGCGAGCCGAACGGCGCTTTCGGGAGCTGACTGGAGCCGGCTTCACCGCGGCCCTTCGCAACGGACCCGGCGAAGTCACTCGTATCAGATCGTTCGACCCGACCGCGCAGGAAACGCTGTTCTATCCCCGCCTGGTCGGCGGTTGATCTGAGCTGCTCATGATTACGGCGGTTTGGCTCCGCGCGCCGGCGCGTGCGCGTCTGCATGCGCTGCGTGAACTGTATCGGCGCTTCTTCGGCGAGAACACGCCGGATGCCCGTGGTCGCCGGCTGCTCTTCGATTGGCTCTCGCCCGCACAGCGCGCCCAATTCGAAGAGCACCGGTATTTCGACGTCATTGGATGCGACACCGGCAAGACCTATCGCATTCACTACGGCACCGCCGCCAATGTCCACGAAATCGACGGCGAGGGCCGCGCCACGATGGGATGGTGCTTCGTCCCGTCAGGCTTCCTGGTGCCGGGCGACGTGATGCTGGCGCAGAAGATCGCGCTCGAGACCGACGAGACAGGCGCGCTCTCTCTCGCCAACCGGTTTCCGCCGGCAACGCATTCGGAGCACTTCTACCGGCGGCCTTTCTAGCGGCCGAAACGGCGAAGCGGTCAGTGATGTGTGGTGCGGTAGGCGTCCAGCGCGTGCGCCGCAAAGACACCGGCGCTGCAAAGGGCGAGCAGGCCCGAGATCAGCTCGATCATAGCTCGTCCTCCCGTATTGAATGGGCAACGAGGTTGCGGCAGCAGGAATAGTCGTAGATCAGGTCGAGAAGGAATTGCATGGTAGCCGTCCCTGTATTTATTTTGACAACGACTTAAGCGGCCATCTGTTTCAGCGGTGTTTCGTCGCCTCGGGAAAGGGGTTTCGCGGGGAACCTCGGGGCTGGTTTTGTGCGCTGCGGTCCCGCCATTGCTGGAGCCCTTTGGCCGTCTCTTCGAAGGCGGCGCACGACATTGCGAGGCAAAATCATGGCGCAGGTCGAATGGTTCGACGATCTGGCGATCGGAATGCGGTTCAGGTCCCCCGAGGTCGAGGTCACCGAGGCCGACATCAAGCGCTTCGCGGCCGAGTTCGATCCGCAGCCGATGCATCTCGACCACGAGGCGGCCAAGGCGACCCTGTTCAAGGGCCTGGCGGCATCGGGATGGCACACCGCGGCGATAGCCATGAATCTCGCGATCCAGACACGCCCGTTCGGCCCGCATCCGCTGATCGGCGCCGGCGTCGACGGCCTGCGCTGGACGATGCCGGTACGGCCCAATGATCGCCTGCATCTGGTTGGGGAGGTGATGAGCCTGACGCCCTCGAAGTCGAAGCCGCAGGGTATCGCGCTGGTGAAATGGACCATGTTCAACCAGAGCGGCGAGGAGGTTTACACCTTCACTCCCATCGCGATCGTGCCGCGGCGGGGATAGGCACGGGCGCCGCCGTTCTGCCGGGGTAAGCCCTTGCGGCCCTCCCGCGGAGGTGGTCATCTCGGCCCGGGGAACGCGCTGGAGGCTGACATGAAACGATTCCTTCTTGCCGCTTTGCTGATCGCGACGGGCGCCTTAAGCGCCGGACCGGCGCTTGCGCAACAATCCAAGGTCGGCGACTGGACCATCGAAAAGCGCACGCAGGACACGCATTGCAATGCGAGCCGTGGCTACAAGGACAAGGAGGACGAGAACCGCGACTACGTCATCGTGATCACCTATTCCGAGAAGGCGATCGTGATCGTGATGATCTATGATGGCTGGGAATGGGAGAAGGTCGGAGAGATCCTTCGGGCCGATGTCGGCACTGACGATGCGGACATCATGAAGAAGGCGAAGTGGGAGGTCATGGACAAGACCACCGTGCGCGGCATCTTCGAGTACGACCAGTCGATGATGGACCGCCTGTCGAAGGCGAGACGCCTGACGCTCGATTTCGAGGACGATGACGACGACAGTATCGAGATGCAGGTACCGCGTGCCGGCGAAGCGCTGGCCGCGTTGAAGTTCTGCGAGGAGAATCGGAAATAGGTTGCCGCTGCCGGCCGTGAAGCGGGCAGGACGTGGCAACGAAGCGGGCGGCAGCGAACCGGCGCGTGACTCATCGCACACAGTCCGCACGCTGTTCGCATTTATCCTAGTCTTTGGCGAAACAGTCCAAGCCGCACCCTGCGGTTGACGTTACGCAAGGACGATGTTCGATATTCCAGCATCTGGCTGCAACGTTTTTTCCTCGTCGAAGGCGGCAATTGACCGGCCCGTCTTCTCCGTCAGTTCCCGGATCGCGAGCTCTCCGTCTCGGACGGGCCGCACGCAGATCGCGTCGTCCGTCCGATGACGACCCATCAGGCAAACCGGTTCTCGTCTCTCATCGGCGAGATTTACGACGCGGCGGTTGACCCCGCCTTGCGCAGCGGCGCGCTGGAACAGGTTTCGCAGTTCGTCGGTGGTTGCGCCGCGATGATCCTGTCCAGGGATTCAGCACGGCTTACGATCGAGATTCAGCAGCATTTTGGAACCGACGCCCGCTTCCGCCAGCTTTATCGCGACCGGTATGTGGAGCTCGATCCTCTGCTCGACCGTCACCTCACCCTCGCGTCCGAACAGACGATCGGCGTGACCGACATCATGTCCCATGCTGATTTTCTCGAGACGAGCTTCCATCGCGAGTGGGTGGAACCGCAGGGGGCGATAGACCTCGCGACCGTCGCGCTCGAGAAGACGGCCGCGCGCACCACGATCCTGCAGGTGTTGCGCCACCGCTCCCGTGGAACCGTCGACGATGCGATGCGCGAGCGCATGCGGCTGCTCGCTCCGCACATCCATCGGTCGCAGATCATGGGCCGGCAGATCAGGGCGCGCTCGCATACGGTGGACGACCTTGCCGACGTCCTCGACGGATTGAACACGGCGATCTGCCTGCTCGATGCGGACGGCCGCGTCGTTCATGCCAACGCGGCATGCCGCCAGTTGTTCGCCGATGCCAATCTGCTTGCGATCGTCGGTGACCGGATCGTGGCCCGCAACACCCAGACCGATAAAATATTCCGCAGCCTGTGCGAATTCGATGAAGGCACACATTCTGCCGCTCGTCGTCAGATCGAACTTGCGACGTCGGCCGATGGGCAGCATTATCTGCTCCATGCTTTTCCGCTGAAGCGGGATCGCAGCCTGCCGCGGGACATTGCAGCCACGATGCTCTTCGTTCAAAGAGCTTCCATGCTGCCGCTGCTCGCAGCCGACGCGATCGCAGCAGCCTTCAGGCTGACGCCGTCTGAATTGCGCGTGCTGATGGCGATCATCGAGACCGGCGGTGTTCCCGACATCGCCGCAAAACTCGGCGTCGCCGAGACGACGGTGAAGACGCATCTCGGTCGCCTGTTCGAGAAGACGGGCGCCGGCAGGCAGGCTGATCTGGTGAAGATCGCCGCCGGCTTTGCCGTGCCGTTCGCGCTGCGAACGAACGGCGATGACAGCGTTGCGTGATTCATTGCGATGCCTCGATGTTACGTGCCGCGTTCTCAATCCATTGTGATGATCCGCGCTCGCGGGTCATCCGAATGCAGGACGCGAGTCATTCGAGACTTTCGTATATCGCGCTTCTGATAATTGAAGAGCAGCGAGCGCCGCGAAGCTTGCCACAACGGCATCGAACGCGCGTGTGGAGGAAACGACAGCGCGTGGCCGGGTCTGCTCGTCGGCTGGAGAGATTGCAGTGAGCAGCATGGTTGATTTTTCCGTTCTCAATGTTTCAACGAACGAAATTCCCGAAAACGAGCGCATCCCGTTGCTTCGCGATTTCTATTGCCGCGGGGTGCTGAAGGCGGAGGTCGAGGCAAGGGATGGAAAGCCGGCCGCGGCGAGCTTCACCTCTCATGTCCTGCCGG
The DNA here is from genome assembly GCF_000261705.1 of Bradyrhizobium genomosp. III. NCBI lineage: Bacteria > Pseudomonadati > Pseudomonadota > Alphaproteobacteria > Hyphomicrobiales > Nitrobacteraceae > Bradyrhizobium > Bradyrhizobium genomosp. III. Next base: position 36,591 of record NZ_AJQF01000015.1, read on the forward strand.
AAGCCCAGTTGTTGATCGGGGGGCTGTACGGAGCGCGGGTCATTCGCACCAAGCAACTGGTGGCCGATGGCGACGACAGCCTCGCCCTGATCGTGAACAGGTCCGGCGTTCTCGGCATATCCGAGCGGGGACACGATCTGAGGCTTCATGCAGGAGAGGCGGTGCTGACGAGCGCGGAGGACGTCACGACGTTCGAGCGGCTGTTGCTGGGAAACTGCTTCTCGCTGCGCGTGCCGAGGCGCGTGCTGGCGCCGATGATCGTGGACGTCGACGATGCCGTGATGCGCATCATGCCTGAAAGCTCCGCCGGACTGAGGCTGCTGGTCGACTACGCGGTGACGCTGGTGCGGGAGAAAGCGTTCGCGACGCCCGTGCTGCGGCAGCTCGGGGTCGGGCATCTGCACGATCTGCTGGCGCTCGTCCTCGGTGCCACCGGAGAAGCGCGGGAGCTGGCCGGACGGCGCGGCGTCAAGGCGGCGCGGCTCCAGAAGGCGAAAGTCTCCATCGCCAACAATTGCTGGCGGCAGGATTTGTCGGTGGCCTCGGTTGCCCAGGAGCTCGGCGTGACGCCGCGCTATCTCCAGCGCCTGTTCGAGGCCGACGGCAAGACGTTCTCTTCCTTCTTGATCGAGCAGCGCGTCAAGCGCGCGCACCGCATGCTGCGGGAACCGGGATATGCCGGGCGAACGGTGAGCTCGATCGCCTACGATGTCGGCTTCGGCGATCTCTCTTATTTCAACCGCTGCTTCCGGCGCACCTATAACGCGACGCCGAGTGACATCAGGAGCGGCGAGATGCCGTGACGGCGCGCCACTGGATTTCAGCCAACTGCCGATTTGAGCCAGCAGACAGGGATCCGACGTGATCCTTGATCGCGAAGCCATGACCCAAGCGTTGCGTGCGGCATCCGCAGCCGGAGTATTGAATGCGCCGTTTCTTTTTCGACCTCCTGGTAGGCAACATCGTGAAGATCGACCCGGGCGGCATGGTGTTCGAATGTGCGGAAGCGACATTCGTGGTGGCCAACGAGATGGCAAAACATCTCTTCGTCTGGCGCGACGATCTGCGCGATCGCGACGCCTGGATTCGCGTCAGGGACAACAGCGGCCGCGAAATCTATCGCGCACCGGTCTGGTCGGAGTGCGCCGAGAAACAGGGGTGGGATCAGGCGTGAGTGCCGCTTCGGTGTAGCAACTCTGCACCAGTGCGGAACGAAGCGCCTTCGGTTCGTTCTCGGCTGAAGCGCGGTCGTTTCCGTCCAAGTCGGGCCATTGGCGTGCTTCTACCTTAGCGTTTGGCGAATCCAGGGTTCGCTGCCGAGCGCCTTCCAATGGAGGAGTCCGGCATCACCATGCCTGCGCTGCCATCAAGCGCGAGGATTTTCTGGGGAACTAAGGCGATGAATGTGACGGCTCTTGGCGACTTGGTGCAGCGGCATTTGGTGCGGCGATCGATGCGCTTTCTGGTGTTCGCTGCGCCGCTGCTGGCCGTCGATCGGGTCGAGGCTGCGTGCACGCCGGCGGCACCGGTCAGCAATGCGACCATCGTTTGCTCGGGTGATGTCGACGCTCAGCAGGCCCCCAACAACGGATATGGGACAAGCCTGGACGACAACAACATCTATCGGATCGAGGCCGGGGCCAAGGTGCACGGAAGCGCCTTCGGCATCCAGAGCGGCGATGGCAATGTCATCATCAATGCCGGCATCATCGACGGCGCGTTGGCGTCGGGTCTCAGCGGCCTTGGTATGACGGTGTCGAATCTCAGCGGCGCCACGATCACCGGCTTTCATGCGATTCTGGCGTCGACACTCACGCTCGACAATGCGGGCATGATTGCGAGCGAGGCCGGGGGAAGGGGGAGCGGGGTCGAAGCCACGACGTCCACTGTGCGAAATTCCGGCACGATCGCCGGCGTCGGGCCCGATACGATCGGGATCAACGGTACCACGGTCAACGTGGTCTCGAACACCGGAACGATCTCGGGAGATGCCCGCGGCATCAAGGGTACGAGCCTCAACATCACCAATGATGCCTCCGGTATCATATCGCAGATTGCAGCGACCGGCGGCGCGATCGAGGCCTCCGGTGTGGTGACGATGGCAAACGCAGGCAACATCGCCGGTCACGTGTTCGGCGTGTCCGGCAAGAACGTCAACGTGTCCAATTTCGCCTCCGGCACCATTGGTGCCGACGGCGGCGCGAGCAACGCCATTCGCGCCGACCTCGCGGCAAGCGTGACGAACAGCGGCACGATAACTAGCGTATCGAGCGCGATCTTTGGTACGAGCGTCACTGTGACCAACACAGGGCTGATTGCGTCGATACTCGGCTCCGGCATGAGCGCCGGCACGGTGAACCTGGACAATATCGGAAGAGTCACGGCAGATCGCGGCGTCAATGCACTCGTCGGCAACGTCAACAATTCCGGATCCATCATTGGGGATAGCGCAGCCGTCAGCGCCAACGTCGCCAATGTGACGAACACCGGCCTTCTTCAGGCCTCCAACCTCGGCGGCACCGGAATCTCCGCGATCCAGGCCAACGTCATCAATTCCGGCACCATTATCGCCAGTACGGGCATCTCTTCCAGCGACGGGGCGAACATCACGAATTCCGGTACGATCACTGGCACCAGCGGGACGGCAATCAAATTGTCGAGCAAGGCCGACACGGTGACGCTGCTGCCGGGCTCGAAGATCAACGGTGTGGTCGATTTCGGCTTCGGTGCCGACGTCGTCAACGTCAACTTCGTCCCTTTGAGCAGCCGGGTGGCGTCGCTGACGAGCATCGAGCTTCCGACCTTCGTCAACTTCAACGGCACCATCAACACCAACAGCGGGGGCTTCGATGGCCCGAAGGTCTTTGCCGGCGGCACACTCGCCACCCTCGATCCGACCGCGCTGGCACAGACCGACCGCACGCTGATGGATTTCACCGGCGGCGTCTCCTCGCTGGTGCAGGGCCGCCTGAGCGGCAGCGCTGGGCCGGCCGGCAGCAACATGATGGCAATGGCCTATGCCCCCGAGACGGCGCAGGCCGGACCCTTCACCAAGGCGCCGCGCAGCCTGTGGACCGATCCCGCGCCGATCACGGTCTGGGCCAACAGCTTTGGCGGCCAGCGCATTCAGGACGAGACCACCTCCACGCTGCGCGCGACCTCGACGGCGTGGGGCGGGGCCATCGGCATCGACCGCAAGGTGCAGCCGAACTGGCTGGTCGGCGCCTTCCTCGGTGGCGGGCAGGGCGGCCTCTCGGTCGATCTCAATTCGCAGTCGGTGGACACCAATTACGTGTTTGCTGGCGCTTACAGCCGGTTCGAATGGGCTTCGCAGTTCTTCAACCTCACGATCCAGGGCGGTAACGCCGACAACAGGTCGCGCCGACTGGTGCTGAACAACGCGGCAGTCGGCGGCATGGAGACGGCAACCGCGAACTACAGCGGATGGTACGTGAGTCCAGAGGTCGCCTACGGCTACAGACTCAACATCGGCAACGGCTACGTGCTGACGCCGACCGCGCGGCTGCGTTATGTCGCGGGCCGGTTCGACGGCTACAGCGAGACCGGTTCGGCGCAAGGGCTGTCGGTCGGTGGCCGCACGCTGCAGGACTTCGAGGAGCGGGGCGAGGTCGATCTCTCGCGGGTGACGAGCATTGCCGGCGGCGAGCTCAAGGCCAACATCCATGGCGGTGTCATCGCGCTGCAGCGCGCCGGCGACACCACCGTCAACACGGTGCTGCTCGGCCAGAATCTGTCGTTCGTCACCCCGGGCAGTCGCAGCACGGTCGGTGCCGTCGCCGGCCTCGGCTTCGACTACCGCACCGGGCCCAACGTGTCCGTGTTTGGCGCGGTCGAGGGCATGATGATGTCCGACCAGAGCCGCACCGGCACGGCCAAGGGTGGCGTTCGCGTCGCGTTCTGAGCCGGCATCAGCCCTGGCGACTCGAACGCGATGCCGCCGGCCGGGCGCCAGCCGCCCGGCCGGCGCCTCCTCCGATCGGAGGATGTCGCATGCTACGGTTGTGTTATGCTCCCCGGCATTGATCATTCAGTGCCAATCTGAGCCATGCACGGATCGCAAAAGCTGCCAGATCTCGTCGAGTCCATCTACGATGCCGGGCTCGATCCTTCGCTGTGGAATAACGCGGTGACCGGCATCCGGGATTTCGTCGGCGGCCAGGCCTGCGGGCTGTTCTCGAAGGATTCGATCAGCAAATCCGGTGTCACGCATTACTATTGCGGGGCGGACCCGCACTACATCCAGCTCTATGCCGAGACCCATTCGAAGTTCGATCCGCTGACGGTCCTGCCGCCACACGGCAGGATTGTAAGCATTCCCGATCTCGTCAATTTCGAAGAGTACCGGCGCGGGCGCTTCTACCAGGAATGGATGCAGCCGCAGGGATGCAGCGACGCGGCCAATGTCGTGCTCGAGATGTCGAATGCGAACTGCCCGGTGATGATGACCGTGCTGTCGGGCCGCCGCATGGTCGATCGGCGCATGAAGCAGCGCCTCTCGCTGCTGGTGCCGCACGCCAGCCGCGCGCTGCTGATCAACCGCGCCATGACCGCGCAACTGACGCTGGCGACGGCACTGGCTGATGTCCTCGACAATTTGACGGTCGGGATCTTCCTGCTCGACGGCTTCTGCCGCCTGGTGCATGCGAATTCGGCCGGTCAGGACCTGCTCGCGGCCGATGATTTGGTGCGGTCCGTTGCCGGGCAACTCGTGACCAGCAGCGCTGAGGCCAATCAGACCCTGCGCAAAGCGTTTGCAGGCCGCCGCGACGGCACATCGCTTGCCGCAGGCGGCCATGCGATTCCGCTATTGTCCGCCACCGGCGAGCGCTACGTCGCTCACATGCTGCCGTTGTCGTCCTTGCTGCGCAACGGCAGCGAGCGCGTGGTCGATGCCGCCGGTGCGCTGCTCGTGCGCAAGGTGTCGCTCGGTGGACAATCCTGCGGCGAATTGATCGCGCGAACTTTCGAGCTGACGCCGGCGGAGCTCCGCGTGTTCCTGTCGATCGTCGAGATCGGCGGCATCCCGGAGACGGCGGCCGCGCTCGGTATCGCGGAGACGACCGCGAAAACGCATCTGCATCGCGTCTTCGCCAAGACTGGCGTGTCCCGGCAGGCCGATCTGGTCAAGCTCGCGGCGGGATTTGCCAATCCGCTTGTCCACTGACAAACCGCCGTCGGCGTTGAACCTTTTTCTCCCGCGACAGACTCACAGGAGCCGCCGGGCACGAAGATCATTCCGCAAATCTCCGAATTTGACCATTGGCTCTTCCGATGCTCCGACCTCCACGACATTCCGAGCTGATCGAGAGCATCTATGATGCAGGACTCCACCCTGAGTTGTGGAGCGACGTCGTGGTCAAGCTCAATGCGTTCATCGGCAGCCAGGCCTGCGGCCTGATTTCGAAGGATACGGTCAGCAAGTCCGGGGCGACCCACTATTATTGCGGAGTCGATCCGCACTACATCCAGCTCTATTCCGAAACCTACTCCCGGTACGATCCGCTCGCCCGGCTTCCTGGGTATGGCGAGGTGCGCAACATTCCGGACCTCGTGAATTTCGACGAGTACCGCCGCGGGCGTTTCTATCAGGAATGGCTGCGCCCGCAGGGCTGCATCGACGTCGCCAATGTGGTGCTGGAGCAGTCGAAGTCGCCGTGCCCGATGTTGCTGACCGTCATCCCCGGCAGGGAGATGCTGGGCGCCGAGCAGCGCGCGCGAATGCAGTTCCTGGTCCCGCATGCGAGCCGCGCGCTCATGATCAACCGCGCGATCGAGCGGAAGCAGCAGCGCGCGACCGCGCTGGCCGACGTCGTGGACCGCCTGAATGCCGGCGTCATCCTGCTCGACGCAGCCTGCCGGATCGCCCACAGCAATCCGGCGGCCGAGACGATCCTGGCCGCAGACGATGTCCTGCGCTCGATCTCGGGCAGGCTGGTGACGAGATCCTCCGAGGCCAATCTGGCCCTGCGCAATATCTTCCGCGATCCGGGAGAGGTGGCCTTGGCGGCCGCTGAAGGTCGAAAGATCCCTCTGACGTCGCACGACGGTTCGCACTACGTCGCGCACGTGATTGCGTTGCCCTCGCTGCTGCGCGATGGCGCGACCGAGCGCACATCGGCCGTCGGGGCCTTGCTTGTCTGGAAGGCGGAACTCGACAGCCGCTCATGTGCCGGCCTGATCGACCGCACGTTCGAGCTGACGCCCGCGGAACTCAGGGTTCTGCAATCGATCGTCGAGGTCGGCGGTGTGCCGGAGACCGCGCTCGCATTGGGGATCGCCGAGACGACGGTGAAGACGCATCTTCATCGCGTCTTCGCCAAGACCGGCGTGTCCCGTCAGGCCGATCTCGTCAAGCTTGCAGCGGGATTCTCCAATCCGCTTCTGCACTGACACGCAGGCGCGTCGCGGGCTCTTCGCTGCAGCACGCCGACAGGTTCAAAGAGAGACATCATTAGAAAGTTATCGCGCGTCATTCGATCGAATGACGCGATTTTTTGCGTATCCTTCTACAGACGCGTCACACGATTTCTTGTTCGACCTATCAGACTTCTTTGTGAAGCAACTCACATCACGCTGGGGTGAATCTCATCATTCTCTCGCACAGGTTGAGAGGAGGTCGTCATGCGAAGGACGTCACTTGCCATGGCCGACAAGTTCCGCGACATCGTCGCTCGCATCGGCGCCGTGTTCCGCGAGCAGCGTAAGATCGACGCGCAGCGCGCATTGCAACGCTATCACCATTTGCTGGCGCAGCCCGGCGACACATTGCCTTTGAACGAAATCATTCCGGTCAGCAAGCAAGAGGATGTTTCAGGAAATGCCCACGGATCTGATGCGCGCGAGCGCGCCGCCGGCGAGCCCGCCTACGAGCGCGCGTAATTTCAACATCGTCGCGATTGCGCTGACCGGGGCGCTCGTCGCTCTTCAGCTGGTCGGGCTGGCGCTTCTGGAACGATCCCACGCCCACGCGATGCAAATGTCGTTTCCACGCGAACCGGCGGCCTGCACGGACACCCCGGATGTCGCCGTTCCGCAGATCCCCTACGATTGACCGGAGGACGGTCCGTGCCTGATGTCACGACTCTGATTCTGCTTAGCGTTGCCGTCTTCGCCGGCGCCTTCGTTTCGGGGCTCTCGGGTTTCGCGTTTTCGGCGGTCGCGGGCACGATCCTGCTGCGGATGTTTCAGCCGCTCGAAGCCGTGCCGTTGATGATGGCTTGCAGCATCGGCGTGCAGGCGACCAATCTGTGGGCGCTCCGGCGCAGCATCCGTTGGGAGGGCAGTCTGCTGCTGATCGTCGGCGGATTGATCGGCGTTCCCATCGCGGTGTCGCTGTTGCAGAGCGCGGATACGCATCTGCTCAGGCGCGGCTTCGGCATCATGTCGCGCTCTATGCCGCGTATATGCTGCTGCGGCCGACGCTGGTCACGGCCGGAGAGGCCGTCGGCCGGCACTGGGTGGCGCTGATCGGATTTGGAGGAGGGCTCGTCGGCGGGCTGACGGCGATGCCGGGCGCAATCCCGACGATCTGGTGCGACATGCGCGGTATGCCCAAGAGCGAGCAGCGCGGCCTGGTGCAGCCGTTCATCGCGGCAATGCAGCTGTTTGCCATCGCGCTGCTGGTCGGGCATCAGGACCTGTCGTCAAAGGTCTTCGTCGACCTTGCTGTCAGCCTGCCGGCGTTGTTCGCCGGCTCGGCGCTTGGCGTGATCGCTTTCCACCGGGTCAACGAGACGGTCTTTCGCAAGACCGTGCTCGTTCTGTTGCTCGTGTCGGGGATATCCCTGATCTAGTGTCCTTGGACTTCGTGAAGTCCCTGGACCGGCGCCGCGCCGATGTCGCTGCCGTGATGCACCAGCGGCTTGTTACCGGTCACGGTCCGCAGCAGCACATAGAACACCGGCGTCAGGAACAGGCCGAACACGGTGACGCCGATCATGCCGGAGAACACGGCCACGCCCATGGCTCGCCGCATCTCCGAGCCCGCGCCGGTCGAGAGCACCAGCGGCAGCACGCCCATGATGAAGGCCATCGACGTCATCAGGATCGGGCGAAGCCTCAAGCGGCTCGCCTCGATCGCGGCGCGGATCGGCGTGCGCCCGGCGAATTCGAGCTCACGCGCGAACTCGACGATCAGGATCGCGTTCTTGGCCGAGAGCCCCACGAGAACGATCAGGCCGATCTGGGTGAAGACGTTGTTGTCGCCCTTGGAGATCCAGACGCCGAACATGGCGGCGAGCAGGCCCATCGGCACGATCATGATGATCGAGAGCGGCAGGGTCAGGCTCTCGTAGAGTGCGGCCAGCACCAGGAACACCAGCAGGATCGCCAGCGGAAACACCCAGAGGCCGGAATTGCCGGCGATGAACTCCTGATAGGTCAGGTCGGTCCATTCGAAGGCAAAGCCGGGTGGCAACGTCTCCGCCGCGATCCGGGTTGCCGCCTCCTGCGCCTGGCCCGACGAGAAGCCGGGGGCGGCGGCGGCGTTGATATCGGACGACAGGAATCCGTTGTAGCGGATCGCACGCTCCGGTCCCGCGCTCTGGCGGATATTGAGCAGCGCCGACAACGGCACCATGTCGCCCGAGGACGAGCGCACCTTCAACTGCCTGATGTCGTCGGCGCGTGCGCGGAACGGCGCGTCGGCCTGCACATAGACCGAGTAGGTGCGGCCGAACTTGTTGAAGTCGTTGACGTAGTAGGACCCGAGGTAGATCTGCAGCGTGTTGAAGACTTCAGTCACGGGCACGCCAAGCTGCAGCGCCTTGGTGCGGTCGATGTCGGCGAAGAGCTGGGGTACGTTGACCTGGAAGCTCGAGAACACGCCCGCGATCTCCGGCGCCTTCTGCATCGCCGCCATGAACGATTTCGTCGCTTCGTTCAAGGCCTCATAGCCGAGGCCGGCGCGGTCCTCGATCTGGAGCTTGAAGCCGCCGATGGTGCCGAGACCATTGACCGGCGGCGGCGGGAACATGGCGATGAAGGCCTCCTGGATGCCGGCGTACTTCTTGTTCAGGTCGGCCGCGATGGCATTCCCGCTCAGGGCCGGGCCCTTGCGCTCGTCGAATGGCTTGAGCGTCGAGAACACGATGCCGGCATTGGACGAGTTGGTGAAGCCGGAGATCGACAGACCGGGGAAAGCCACGGAGCTCTCCACACCAGGCTGGGTCAGCGCGACGTCGCTCATCTTGCGGATGACCTCTTCGGTGCGGTCGAGCGTTGCGCCATCGGGCAGGCGCGCAAAGCCGACCAGATATTGCTTGTCCTGGCCCGGCACGAAGCCGCTCGGCACCTGCTGGAACAAGAGGGCGGTGAGGCCGACCAGGACCACGTAGAGCCCCATCACTGCGGCCTTGCCCGAGATCACCTTGGTGACGGTTCCGCTGTAATTATCCGAGGAGCGCGTGAAGGCCTTGTTGAAGCCGCGGAAGAACCAGCCAAGGCTCTTTTCCATGATGAGCGTCAGCCGGTCCTTCGGCTCGTTGTGTCCCCTGAGCAGCAGCGCCGACAGCGCCGGCGACAGCGTCAGCGAGTTGACCGCCGAGATCACGGTCGAGATCGCGATCGTGAGTGCGAACTGCTTGTAGAACTGTCCGGTGAGGCCGGAGATGAAGGCCAGGGGCACGAACACCGCGATCAGCACCATGGCGATGGCGATGATCGGGCCCGACACCTCGCGCATGGCCTGATAGGTGGCGTCGCGCGGCGACAGCCCGGCCTCGATGTTGCGCTCGACATTCTCGACCACGACGATGGCGTCGTCGACGACGATGCCGATCGCGAGCACGAGGCCGAACAGGCTGAGCGCGTTGATGGAGAAGCCGAACACGTGCATCACCGCGAACGTGCCGACGATCGACACCGGCACGGCCAGCAGCGGAATGATCGAGGCCCGCCAGGTCTGGAGGAACAGGATCACCACCAGCACCACCAGCGCGATCGCTTCCAGCAGCGTGTGGATGACGGCCTCGATCGAGGAGCGCACGAACTGGGTGGGGTCGTAGACGATCTGATAAGACACGCCTTCCGGCATGTTCTTCTTGATCTCGGCCATGGTGGCGCGGACGTTGTCTGAGATCTGCAGCGCGTTGGAGCCCGGCGCCTGGAAGATCGGGATCGCCACCGCCTGCTTGTTGTCGAGCAGCGAGCGCAGGCCATATTGCGAGGCGCCGAGCTCGATCCGCGCGACGTCGCGCAGCCGCACGACCTCGCCGCGCGTGCCGGTCTTGACCACGATGTCGCCGAATTGCTCTTCGCTGGAGAGCCGGCCTTCCGCATTGACGGACAGTTGCAGGTCGATGCCCTGCACGTTCGGGGAGGAGCCGACGACGCCGGCGGCGGCCTCGACGTTCTGCGCCTGGATCGATTTGACGATGTCGCTCGCGGTCAGGCCGTGCTCGGCCGCCTTCTGCGGATCGACCCAGACCCGCATCGAATAGTCACCGGCGCCGTAGAGCTGGACGTCGCCGACGCCGTCGATCCGCGCCAGGCGGTCCTTGACGTTGAGCACCGCGTAGTTGCGCAAATAGGTCATGTCGTAGCGGCCGTTCGGCGACAACAGATGCACGACCATGGTGAGGTCGGGCGAGGACTTCTTGGTGACGATGCCGAGCTGGCGCACCACGGCCGGCAGGCGCGGCTCGGCCTGCTGCACGCGGTTCTGCACCAGCTGCGTCGCCTTGTCGGGATCGGTGCCGAGCCGGAACGTCACCGTCAGCGTCATCGCGCCGTCGGTGGTCGCCTGGCTCGACATGTAGAGCATGTTCTCGACGCCGTTGATCTGCTCCTCGATCGGGGTCGCTACCGTCTCCGCGATCACCTTGGGATTGGCGCCGGGATAGGTGGCGCGCACCAGGACCGACGGCGGCACCACGTCCGGATATTCCGAGATCGGCATCGCGAACAGCGAGATCAGGCCGGCAAGGAAAATCAGGACCGACAGCACGCCGGCAAAAATCGGACGATCGATGAAGAATTTCGAGAGATTCATGGCTTTGCCCCTGGGCAATATCTTGTGCGTCTCCGACAGCTCCGCCGTCATTCCGGGGCGTGGGCGAAGCCCGCGAGCCCGGAATCCAGAGGTGAGGTGGTCGGAGTTTCGTAACTTCGAGATCCCGGGTTCGCGCTATGCGCGCCCCGGGATGACAGAGAACATTAGCGTTGCACCACGTCCTGGTTGCTGTGGTTGGAAGCTGCTTGCTGCCCACGCGCGCCCATCGCTGCGACCTCCGTCTTGAGGAGGGCGCCCGGACGCACGCGCTGCAGACCGTTGACGACGATACGATCGCCGGACTTCAGGCCCGAGGTGACGATGCGAAGCCCGTCGACGGCGCTGCCGAGCGTGATCGGTCGGTAGACCGCGCGGCTGTCGTCGCCGACCGCCATCACGAACTTCTTGTCCTGATCGGTGCCGATCGCGCGCTCATCGATCATCACCAGCGTCTGCTGCTTCGGCTGGCCCATGCGCACGCGGGCGAACTGTCCGGGGATCAGACGCCCGTCCTCGTTCCGGAACACCGCGCGCACCCGGATGGTGCCGCTCTGGCCGTTGACCTGGTTGTCGATGAGCTGGATGTGGCCCTTCGCCGAGAGGCCGCCGGAGGTCGCCATCTCCACGGGGATCTGGTCGAGCTTGCCGCGTCCGCCCTTGGCGTCCGCGATCGAGGTCAGCGCACGCAGCACGACCTCTTCGTCCGCATCGAAGGACGCATAGATCGGATTGACCGAGACCAGCGATGTCAGCACCGGGGAGGCGGTGCCGGCGGCGACGAGATTGCCGACGGTGATCTCGATCTTGCCGACGCGGCCGTCCACGGGCGCGCGCACCTCGGTGTAGTCGAGATTGAGCTTTGCAGTCTGGAGCGTTGCCTCGGCCGCCTTCACGCTGGCGATCGCTTCGCGGTTGGCGTTCTCGCGCTGGTCGAAATCGCGGCGCGTCACGACGGCGTTGCCGACCAGCTGCGCGCCGCGTTCGACCTCGCTGGTGGTGAACACCACGCGCGCCTTTGCGGCCTCGAGCTGGGCGTTGGCCTTGTCGACCTCGGCGGCGTAAGGCGCCGGATCGATCTTGAATAGCACGTCGCCAGCCTTCACCAGCGCGCCTTCGGTGAAGTTGGTCGCAAGGATCGCACCGGCGACACGCGGGCGGAGCTCGACGCGGTTGATGGCTTCCAACCGGCCGGAGAAGTCGTCCCACAGCGCGGTCTGCCGCGGCTCGATCATGGCGACGGTGACGGGCACCGCCTGTTCAGCCGCGGCGGCCGTTGCGGTTGCCTGGGCGGAACGAAGATAGTGGCCGGTCGCAATCGTACCGGCTACGGCGAGGGCGCCCACGATGGCGACGCCGCCAAGAAGGCGGCGGAGACGGCCGGTGTGGGAGGTATGTTGGGAGGGGGGCATTTGCGCGCTCCAGATATGTAGTGTTCACTACAGATGTGGAGCTGGATCTCGCAGTGCAAGATACTTATGTACCATTCACTAAGAAAAATGTACGCCGATAACCGCGACGATTGGAAGACACAAGAAAAAGAAAGCCAGAACAAATAGATAGGACCGGCGTTAAGCTGATACCAGCCGCCGGTTCCGAGGAGACAGGCACATGCGCATGGGACGCCCCCGCGAATTCAACGCCGAAACGGCGTTGGACCAGGCGATGGAAGTGTTTTGGCGCCATGGCTATGAGGGCGCCACCATCGCGCAACTGACCGAGGCCATGGGCATCAATCCGCCCAGCCTCTATGCCTGTTTCGGCAATAAGGAAGGTCTGCTGAAGGCTGCGCTCGATCGCTACACCAAGCTGCGCGGCGTCTGGATGGACGAGGTGGTGGCCGCATCCACCGCCCGTGACGTCGCCGAACGGATGCTGATGGGCATCGCCGAGAAGCAGACCGATCCCGCCAATCCGCCCGGCTGCCTGCTCGTGCAGGGCGGCATCGCCTGCGGTACCGGCTCCGAAAACGTCCCGTTCGAGCTCGCCGCCCGCCGCGCCCAGAACGAGGACCAGCTCCGCGACCGTTTTGTTCGTGCCAAGGCCGATGGCGATCTCAAGGAGAGCGCCGACCCCGCCGCGCTCGCGCGCTACGTCTCGGCGGTCGCGGTCGGCATGGGGGTGATGGCATCCTCGGGCGCGGACCGCGAAGCGCTGCGACAGGTGGCTCATGTCGCCGTGCAGGCGGTCGAGGCGCAGTCGGCCGACCGAACGTGATGGCTGTAAGTGCCGTCGGCTGTCTTCCCGCGGATTATGCAGACAGCGCCGGCGGCGGCACGAAGCCGCCGAACTCGCGCTCGATCAGTCCGGCGAGCGCCATCGTCGTACGATCCTCCAGATAGGGCCCGATGATCTGGACGCCGACCGGCAGGCCCGACGACGTACGCTCGATCGGAACGGCGGTCGCAGGTAACCCGCAGGTGGAAGCGGGGTCGGCCCAGATGAAGCACGCATCGGAGTAGTTGTAGAGCTTTCCATCGATGTCGAGCTGCCGGGCGTCGAACGGTTCGGAATGGTCATGCGGAAAGGCCGGCACCGCCGCTGCCGGATAGATCACCGCGTCGAATTCGCGGAAGAGCTCCTGCCACCGTTGCTGCAGCTGCAGGCGCGCCGCATCGGTCGCGAGCCATTCGCGATGGATCATGCCCCAGCCGCGGGCGCGTTCGGCCTGCAGGCTGCGGTCGTCGGGGGAGAGTGCCGCGGCAAGACCTCGCGCTTCTTCGATGGCGGCCGGTGTCAGGCGCGGGCTTCGCGCGGCGTTCAGCAGTCTCATGTAGAGCCGGGCCGACTCGGCGAGATCGGGCAGCGATGTGCTCGAGCGCGCCACCTGCGCGCCCGATCTGCCGAGCCGCTCGGCCAATCGTCCAATGGCTGAGCGCACCGCGTCGCCCGTCGGCATCAACGGATGCGTGTCGACCACGAGGATCCTGAAATCCCCGAGCCGGTCGTGGCGCGGGGCCGGCAGCGCGAGGCGGTAGCCGACGCCGTCGCGCGTCTCGTCCGGGCCGGCGATCACGTCGAGCGCCAGCGCAAGGTCCGAAGCTGTGCGCGCCATCGGCCCAACGACCGCGAGATCGCCCTGGCCGGGGACGGGCGGTGCCGGCGGCAGGCTGTATCCGCGCAGCGGGACCAGGCCGAGGCTCGGCTTGTGTCCGAACACGCCGCAGAAATGCGAGGGGACCCGGATCGAGCCGCCGATATCCGAGCCGATGGAGAGTGGACCGAAGCCGGCAGCCAGTGCCGCGCCTGATCCGCCAGAGGAACCGCCGGGCGACCGGCCGAGGTCCCAGGGGTTGTTGGTCGTCCCATAGATCTCGTTGTAGCTCTGGAAATCCCGCAGCCCGATCGGAATGTTGGTCTTGCCGATGACGATGGCGCCGGCCGCCTTCAACCGCGAGACGACGAGGGCATCCTCTGCCGGCTGGAAATCCCTGAAATGCGGAAAGCCCCAATTCGTCGGCAGGCCCGCGACGTTGAAGGGTTCTTTCAAGGTCACGGGGATGCCGAGCAATGGCCGTTGCTCGCCGCGTCCAAGCGCGGCATCGGCGGTGCGCGCGGCCGCTCTCGCGCGGTCGAAATCGCGCACGATGACCGCGTTGATCCGCCCGTCCAGTGCCTCGATGCGCGCGATCGTGTGTTCGAGCAATTCCGAGGCAGATATCTTGCGCGCGTGCAGGGCGCTCGCCAGTGCTCTGATCGAGCCGTAGTTCAGGTCAGCAGCATCTGCGGTCATCACGAACTCCAATGTCTCTCATCGCGGCATCTACACTATCCCCGCTGCAGATCGCTCGGGGCACCGAACATGCGATTTTGAAAGGGGGATGAGGAGGCGGCGCAACGGGCACCAGATCTGCTTGCCGGGGGCACCGGTGCGGAGGCCCGGGCTTCGAAGCAGCTATGCCTTCCGCCCCGTTAACGGACCGGCGCGCTGGCGGGATCCACAATCGGCCATCAGGCGAGTCAGCGCCTGCTTTGCCCGACGTGTCAAACGTCCGCGCGGGCAGGCCTTGGCGGAGTGCGGCGCGAAATTCTTCAATGATTTGTACTTTGCATGGGGTTGTTTTCGCGTTTTTTGTTTGGGCGTCCCCCGGCCAGGGCATCAGCCGTCAAAGGCCGTATCGATACGGGCGCTCCTAAGAATTCTTACACACAGTTCTGGCACGCTCCCGCGCGTCAAAGTTCCCGCAACCTGCATCGTCGCGTCTCACTGCGCGCACGAAAAGACGGGGCCCGCGGAGATCAAGGGGGCGTTGCTCATGACCGCACTTGCTTCGGACGCCGGTTGCGCGAAGCGCGGGATCGTGCCGATCCTGCTGTGCGTCGTGCCGTTCAGCCAGATTCCGCTCGATGCCTATACGCCCGGCCTGCCGCAGATGGTGGTGGATCTCGCCGCCGATCCCGCCTCGATGCAGAACACCGTCACCGCCTACATGCTCGGCATGAGTCTGGCGCTGGTGCCTGTCGGCATCGCCTCCGACACGCTGGGCCGCCGCAACGTCCTGCTCGCAGGCCTGTCGGTGCTGATCGCGATGAGCATCGCCTGCGCGCTCGCCACCAGCGCCTCGCTGCTGCTGGGCTTGCGCTTCCTGCAAGGGATCGGCGGCTGCACCTGCCTCGTCGTGGCCTATGCGGTTGCGGCCGATTGCTATCGCGGCCGTGAGCTCACCGCGATCTCCGGCCTGCTTGGCGCGGCCTGGGGGCTGGCGCCGGTGCTCGCGCCCGCGGCCGGCGGCTTCATCGTCGAGCTGACGTCCTGGCGCGGTGTCTTCGTCATCATTGCGATTGCCGCGGCCATCGTCGCTGCGATCGTCGTGTTTCTTCTGCCCGAGACATTGCCGTCGGAGCGGCGCGCGCCGTTCGATCCGCGCCGCACGGCGGGTATCTTGCGCGAGGCGCTGGTCCGTCCAGGCTTTTTGGCTTTCGTGCTGGTCTTCGCCGCGGCGGCGAGCGCGCAGCTGGCGTTCGGCGTCGTCGCGCCGTTCTTCTACCAGACCGGCCTCGGTTACTCGGCGGCGATCTACGGCCTCGTCGCGCTCGGCCTCGGCGGGGTCAATCTCGCCGGCGAGCTCGGCTGCGCGCATTTTGCGCGCTTCATGCCGGCGCGCCTGCTGGGCTTCGGTGCCTTCGCGCTGTTTCTCGCCGGCTCCGCCGTGCTGACCGTAACAGGCATGGTCGTCGGTCTCGATTTCGCGTCGATCACGATCGGCGGTGCGCTGGTCCTCGGCGGCTGCGGCGTGCTGTGCCCGATGATGTACGGCATGGCGCTCGGCCTGTTCGAGCGCGACCACGGCCTGATCGGCGGTCTGATCAGCGCGCTCTGCTATCTCGCCGTGAGCGGCGCCATGGCGATCGCGGCAGTGTTGCCTGAGGCAACGCAGGCGCCGATCGGATGGCTCTATCTCGGCCTCTGCGCCATCGCGGGCACGCTGCTCGCGATGTCGCTGCCGTCAGTGCGCCAAGCCACACAGTCTTAAGGAAGGGACTCAATCATGACCACGGTCGGTATTCGCGGCACGTTCTTCGACTTCGTCGACGATCCCTGGAAGCATGTCGGCAACGAGCAGGCCGCCGCGCGCTTTCACCAGGACGGTCTCATGATCGTCACCGATGGCGTCATCAAGGCGTTCGGACCCTACGAGACGATCGCTGCCGCCCATCCCGGCGTCGAGATCACGCACATCAAGGACCGCATCCTCGTCCCGGGCTTCATCGACGGCCACATCCATCTGCCGCAGACCCGCGTGCTCGGGGCCTATGGCGAGCAGCTGCTGCCGTGGCTCCAGAAATGGGTCTATCCGGAAGAGCTCAAATACCGGGATCGCAACTACGCGCGGGAGGGCGTCAAGCGTTTCCTCGACGCGTTGCTCGCGTCCGGCACCACCACCTGCCAGGCCTTCACGAGCTCCTCGCCCGTTTCAACCGAGGAACTGTTCGAGGAAGCGGCCCGCCGCAACATGCGCGTCATCGCGGGCCTCACCGGCATCGATCGCAACGCGCCGGCGGACTTCATCGATACCCCGGAGAATTTCTATCGCGACAGCAAGCGGCTGATCGCAGAGTATCACAACAAGGGCCGCAACCTCTACGCCATCACGCCGCGCTTCGCCTTCGGTGCCTCGCCGGAATTGCTCAAGGCGTGCCAGCGCCTCAAGCACGAGCATCCGGACTGCTGGGTCAACACCCACATCTCCGAGAACCCGGCTGAATGCAGTGGCGTGCTGGTCGAGCATCCGGACTGCGAGGACTATCTCGGCGTCTACGAGAAGTTCGACCTCGTCGGGCCGAAGTTCTCAGGCGGCCATGGCGTCTATCTCTCGAACAACGAATTCCGGCGCATGTCGAAGAAGGGCGCGGCGGTGGTGTTCTGTCCGTGCTCGAACCTGTTCCTCGGCAGCGGCCTGTTCCGCCTCGGCCGCGCCACCGATCCGGAGCATCGCGTGAAGATGTCGTTCGGCACCGATGTCGGCGGCGGCAACCGCTTCTCGATGATCTCCGTGCTCGACGACGCCTACAAGGTCGGCATGTGCAACAACACGCTGCTCGACGGCAGCATCGATCCCACGCGGAAGGACCTTGCGGAAGCCGAGCGCAACAAGCTCTCGCCCTATCGCGGCTTCTGGTCGATCACGCTTGGCGGTGCCGAGGGCCTCTACATCGACGACAAGCTCGGTAATTTCGAGCCCGGCAAAGAAGCCGATTTCGTTGCGCTCGATCCGAACGGCGGGCAGATCGCCCAAGCGTGGCACCAATCGCTGATCGCCGAGGGCGCCGGCCCGCGCACGATGGACGAGGCCGCGAGCATGCTGTTCGCCGTGATGATGGTCGGCGACGATCGCTGCGTCGACGAGACCTGGGTGATGGGCAAGCGTCTCTACAAAAAAGGCTGAAGCCGCCGCGATGAGCACATCTCCTGACACGGCCGGCCAGCCGGTCGCCCTCGTCATCCAACGCCGCATCGCTGACGAGGGCTTTGCCGCGTTCGCGCGGTGGAACGGCGAGGTGGGCGAGGCGCTGAAGGCCTGGCCCGGTTTCCTGGGGCAGGAGGTGGTGCCGCCGCAGCCGCCGGCGCATGTCGACTGGGTGACGATTTTGCGTTTCGCCAGTCCGGCCGCGGCGCGCGCCTGGCTCCAGAGCGAGGTGCGGGCGAAGCTGATCGCTGAGGTGCAGCGCTTCTTCGTCGGTTCGGAGGATGTCCACATCCTGCCCGACACCGGCGTTCAGCGTGACAGCGCGGTGTCGGCCGTCATCTCCTTCAAGGTGCCGGATGGACTCGAGGACGCGTTTCTGAAATGGCAGCAGCGCATCCAGGCCGCGGAGGCCGAGTTCAAGGGATTTTTGCGTCACAAGATCGAGCGGCCGATTCCAGGCTTGCGCGACGAATGGATCGTCATCCTGTCGTTCGACAGCGATGCCAACCTCAATGCATGGCTTGGCTCACCCGTCCGTCAGACCCTGCTGAAAGAGGGCGAGCGCTTCAACGCCGGCATGAACGTGAAGCGCGCGAGCTACGGCTTCAATTTCTGGTTCCCGGCCGGCAAGACTGGGGCTCCCGAGCAGGGCCCGGCCATGATCTGGAAGAGCAACCTCATCGTCCTCCTGGTGCTCTACCCCGTGGTCTATCTCTGGGGCACTTTCGTCAGCCGGCCCCTGATCGACAGCCATGGCGTACCGATCTGGCTGTCGCTGTTTGTCGGCAATCTCGTCAGCACCCAGCTGCTCGGCTGGTGGCTCGTGCCCGCGGCCTTCAGGGCACTCGACTGGTGGGTCGCGCCGAAGGCGGCGATCAGTCGCCAGATCGCGGGCTATGCACTTCTTGCCGCGCTCTACGCCGCTTCGATGGGGCTGTACGCGTTGTTGCTCGCGTGGCATTGGGGACGGTGAGACCGTCCACCGTACCGTCGCGGAGAGGGGCGGTCGCTGGACATCGACGACCATGTTTGCCCTGACATTCCTCGGCACCTCGGCGAGCGTTCCCTCCGCGGAACGCAACCATCCGGCCCTGCTGATCGAGGCTGCCGGACAGCGCATGCTGGTCGATTGCGGCGAGGGCACGCAGCGTCAGTTGCTGCGCAGTGGCGCAGGTTTTCGACGGCTCGACCGCATTCTACTGACGCATGCCCATCTCGATCATGTGCTCGGCATCCCCGGCCTGTTCTCGACGCTGCGTTTGCGGCAGAGCGCCGAGGTGATGATGGTTCATGGTGGCCCATCGACGCTTGATACGGTCATCCAGATGCTGGCCGGCTTGTGGGGCGCGGGCAGGGCGCCGCTCCCAGTGGAGTTCGCCTCGTTGGCCGCAGGACGGTTCGTCGACGCCGGTGATTTCACCATCGACTGCTTTCCGGTCCGCCATCGCGACACCGACAGTTTTGGATTCGTCTTCCAAAGCCCCGCTCGCCGCCACCTTCAGCCGGATCGGCTGGCGGCGCTTGGCGTTCCCGACGGTCGCTTGCGCGGCGAGCTGGCCGCAGGCCGGGCAGTCGTAATCGAGGGCGATCAAACGATCGATCCGGAAGACGTCCTGGGGCCGCGGAGCGGCGGCAGGAAACTCGTCGTGATCGGCGACACCGAAACCACCGAGGGGCTGGCGCAACACGTCGTTGATGCCGACATGCTGGTGATCGAGGCAACGTTCCTCGATCGTGACGCGCCAACCGCGCGGGATTACGGCCATCTCACCGCGGCAGAAGCGGCGTCGTTTGCGGCAGCGAGCAATGTGAAGCAGCTCGTGCTGACCCATATGTCGGGACGCTATGAGGACGAAGAGATTCTCGCGGAGGCGGCGCGGATCTTTCCGAACAGCCGGATCGCCGCCGACTTCGATCACATCGTGATCTAGCCATCGCGACGAGACATCGCCAATCGCCGTCTCGGCCGGCTCTACAGACCGGCGGCAACACCGAGGCGGCCGATGCCCGGCAGCTTGACGGCGGGCCGGCGGATGTCGAGGCCGAGCACGGCGCCGAAGAAGTTGACCTCGAGGCCTTCAACCCATCCGAGGGTCAGGCCGAGATAGCCGAAGAGCGAGGCATAGAAGCCGGTGCGCGAGGCGGTCAGCCCAATCCATTCCCCGGAATAGGGATAATCCTTGCCGATCGCGGTCGGCGGCAGAACCGCGCGAAGTTCCGGCACGGCATCGAGCGCGGCTTGAACGAAGGTGTTTGAATTCGGTCCCGGCCAGGCGCTGTAGTCGCCGTAGGTTCGAAACTTGTAGGTCTCGATCACAGTCCGAATCCTGGGAACGAGGAGCTCGGCCCGTGACCCATCTACGGCGACGACGGTTTCCGGCAGGGCGCCGAACCACCTTCCATCGGGGGCGAAGCCATTGCTCCGGATCGGTTCGCCCCACGCGGTGTAGTCGTATCGGCTATAGCTGGTCGCATCCTTTTCCTTGACGACGATCCAGGTGTGGACGGCGAAGATGCTTCGCCACCGGACCGTTCGGGCCGCATAAACCCGGATCAGGGCGTCGGGATGGGAAGAAGCCGGCGGCAGCAGGCCTGCGCTGGAACGGTCAGCCGTCTGCCAATTGCCGCGGCCATCTCCAAGCCAATAGTACCGCGCGGCCGATAGGCCGATCGGCACGAACAGGAGCAGGAAGAAAATGAGCACGGCTCTTCGCAAGGCGAGATCGGGTTTCGGAAGGAAGTCTCGAGGATATAGGTCGCGAAAGCTTTTTTCACAATGATCTTCGAATGCAGATCGTCAGCTGTGAGGTCGCACGGGACATCCGCGAAGAGATCGCTCAGCTCGTCAATCCCGACTTGATCGCGAGATCCTGCACCTGGCCGGTCAGCTCCATCAGCCGCGGCAGCGCCTGGTCACGGAACGTCGGCATGTCCATGCGCATGGCATCGACCGTGATGCTCAATCCCCCGATCACGAGGCCCTGGGCGTCGAAGATCGGCGTTGCCAGCGTGCGCAGGCCGTAGGCGTTCTCGCCGTCGGAGACGGCGTGGCCTTTCTTCTTCACCTGATCGAGCCGGGCGAGCAGGGCATCGAGATCAGTCAGCGTCCGCTCCGACAGTTTGACGCGAGGGCGCGATTCCAGTCGCTCGATCTGCTCGTCCCGCGCCAGATGTGCCAGCATGACATGACCGAGCGCGGCGCTATAGGCGGGAATGCGCGTGCCCGGCCGGCGATCCATCTTGTGGCGGTCGAGGCCCGCGCCGACGCGCGCGAGATAGACCACGTCACCGCCGTCGAGGATGCCGAGCGAAGCCGCATCGCCGACATCGGGCACGAGATCTCGCAGCAACGGCTCGACCATCGGCCTTAGCGATCCGTGCGACAGCACGGTGTAGCCGAGGTCGAGGCAGGCAACGCCGAGGCGGAACCGGCGGCTCTGCGGCACGGTCTGGAGATAGCCGAGCTCGGTCAGGGTCTGGATCAGCCGGAACGCCGTTCCGCGATCGAGATCCGCCCGTGCGGCAATCTCACTCAGGGTGAGCTCGAAGGCTTCGCTGCTGAAGCTCTTGAGCACGGCAAAGGCCTTGCCGACGGACGCGACATGATTTTTGGGATTTTTCGGGGACGATTCCGATTTGCGCTTCGTGGCCTTCTTTTCGACCTTGGCCATGCTCGAATGCCTTGCCATGACAGCCACCGCCCTTGACGCGGCGGCAAGCTGATTTTACGACTGGTCCAAGCCAATAACAAATGTTCGCATTCCGAACAACAGATTTGACGATCGGAGGAAGTTTGTCGACACCATCGCTGCACCCTCATGGCGTGTTCTCGGCCGCGCTGACTCCGCTCGACGCCCAGCTCGCCCCCGATCATGCGCGCTTCATCGCGCATTGCCGCTATCTCCTCGATGAGGGTTGCGACGGCATCGCGCTGCTCGGCACGACGGGCGAGGCGAATTCCTTCTCCGCGGCGGAGCGCATGGCGCTGCTCGAGGCGGTGGTAGCTGCCGGCATCGCGCCGCAACGTTTTCTGCCGGGCACCGGCGTTGCCGCGTTCAGCGAGACCATCGCCCTGACGCGCCACGCGCTTTCAGTCGGCGTCGACACCGTCGTGATGCTGCCGCCGTTTTATTATAAGGGTGTCACGGACGACGGCGTTTACGCGTCCTATAGCGAAATCGTGCAGCGCATTGGCGATGCCAGGCTCAAGGTCGTGCTCTATCACATCCCGCAGATGTCGGCGCAGCCGATCTCGCATGCGCTGATCGAGCGGCTGCGAACGGCTTATCCGGCAACGTTCGTGGGTATCAAGGATTCCTCCGGCGACTTCGCGAACATGACCGCGATGGTCGAGCGCTTCCCCGGCTTTTCGGTCCTGGTCGGAGCCGATCCACTGCTGCTGCCGCTGCTGCGCAAGGGCGGCGCCGGCTGCATCACGGCGACCTCCAATCTGGTCGCGCGGGACCTTGCTTATGTCTACAAGCATTTTCGCGATAGCGACGACGACGCGGCGCTCAAGACGGCGCAGGCGCGCATCGTGAAAGCGCGCGAGCTGGTCTCGCGCTTCCCGCAGATGGCCTCGCTGAAGACACTGGTGGCAGAGCGCACCGGTCATGCGGGATGGCAGAGCCTGCGACCGCCGCTGGAGTGTTTGCCGCCGGAGCAGGTGAAAGAGCTGCTCGCGAATGCTGCGGCATTCGCAGCCGCTTTGTAGGCGGCGCAACGACAAGGCGATCCGATGTCAGACTCCTTCCAGGACGCGCTCTCCGGGCTTGCCGCGATCGTCGGCGACAAGCACGTCATTGCGTCCGGGGCTGACCAGGAAGCCTACGTCGTAGACTGGCGCGGGCGTTATCACGGCCGCGCGGTCGCGGTGGTGAAGCCCGGCTCCACCGCCGAGGTCGCCGCCGTCGTCAAATTCTGTGCGGCAAGGCAGCTCGCGATCGTGCCGCAGGGAGGCAACACCGGCATGTGCGGGGCGGCGACGCCGGACGATCGGGCCGGCAATGTGGTGATCCGGCTCGACCGGATGCGCGCCGTCCGCGACGTCAGCCCACTCGCGAACACGATCACAGTGGAAGCCGGCTGCATCCTCGCTGAGGTGCAAAACGCGGCGCGCGACGTCGATCGCTACTTTCCCTTGAGCCTGGGTGCCGAAGGCTCCTGCCAGATCGGCGGCAATATCTCGACGAATGCCGGCGGCACGGCGGTGCTGCGTTACGGTCCGACGCGCGATCTCGTGCTCGGGCTGGAGGTCGTGCTGCCCGACGGGCGAATCTTCAACGGCCTGCGCGCACTGCGCAAGGACAATACCGGCTACGCGCTCAAGCAGCTGTTCATCGGGGCGGAGGGCACGCTCGGCATCATCACCGCGGCGGTGTTGAAGCTGTTCGCGCCGCCGCGCAGCTCGGCGCTGGCGCTGCTGAAACTGCAGGGCGTCGAGCAGGCGCTCGAGATCATGCAGCGCCTGCGCGGCGCGGTCGGCGACCGGCTCGGCAGCCTCGAGATCATGTCGCGCGCGCAGATCGAGGCGATCGCAGAGACCGTGCCCCATGTCACGATCCCCTTCGAGTTGACGACGCCGTGGTATCTGATCGTCGAGCTGACCGACACGCTCGCCGGAGTCGACCTCGACGAGCCGCTGGGCACGGTGCTGGCCGACGCGATGGAAGCGGGGCTCTCCGAAGACGTGATCCTGGCCTCCAACCTGGCGCAGGCGAAGGCGATCTGGGCTGTCCGGCACAGCGTATCCGAAGGCAACAAGCGCAGCGGCTATGTGGTGTCGCATGACAGCGTGGTGCCGCTGGAGCGTCAGGCGGCTTTCGTCAACAATGTCGAAGCCCGTATCAAGGCGGCCGTCCCCCATGCGAACGTCGTGATGCACGGCCATATCGGCGACGGCAACATCCACGTGATCGCCCTGATCGACCGCGCGCGTTGCCAGGACCAGGCGGCGACGGCTGCGCTGGTGGCTGAAATCAACGAGATCGTCGACGACGAGACCGCAGCGCAGGGCGGTGCGATCAGTGCCGAGCACGGCATCGGCGTCACCAATCGCGGCCGGCTCGCCCGTGTCGCCGATCCCCTCGACATCGAGCTGATGCGCGATATCAAGAAATTGCTCGATCCGAAGGGCCTGATGAATCCCGGCAAGATCTTTGGTGCGGGAGCGGCATGACCATGACGAGCGTCCGCCTGCTTGCCGACGATCTCACCGGTGCGCTCGACACCGCGGCAGAATTCGTCGGCCTGTGCGGACCGTTCGATGTCCTCTGGTCGGAAGCGTTTACGCCGCTGGAGTCCGGAAGCCTGGCGATCGATAGCGGCACCCGTGAGCGCTCGAAGGCCGAGAGCGTCGAAATCGTTGGGCGACTGGCGCCGTACCTTCAGGGCGGGACGATCGCCTACAAGAAGGTCGATAGCCTCCTTCGGGGCGCGTGGGCGGCTGAGCTTGGCGCCTGTCTGCGCAGCGGCCATTGGGCCTCCTGCGTGGTCGCGCCGGCGTTCGATTATCAGGGACGTCGCACCGTCGGTGGCCAGCAATTCGCCCGCACCGTGCATGGCGATTGGCACAGGGTCGGCGACAATTTGCTGGATCAATTGCGGCAGGACGGCATCGAGGCACGCCAGGGGACGCCCGACACGCTCTCGCAAGGCGGCGTTCAGGTGTTCGATGCCGAGAGCGACCTCGACCTCGATCGCGTCGTCGAAATGGTGCGGCGCATGCCGGGGCCCGTGTTGTGGTGTGGGAGCGGCGGCTTGGCCGGTGCGCTTGCCCGCAGTCAAGGCGCCGCTGCGTCCTCGCAACTGAAGCGGCCGGTGCTGGGGCTGTTTGGCTCCGACCAGGCTGCCACCGCATCCCAGCTGGCTGCATGTGGTCACGCCACCATCGCGCTGGCCGAGGGGGAGGGCAACGCGGGCGTTCGGCGCAAGCTGGCCGACGAGGGCGTGGCGCTGGTGAAATTCGCCCTCGCCGACGGCTTGATGCGGGCCGAGGCGGCGCGGCGGATCGCGCACGAGATGACGGGGCTGATCGCGGCACTCGAACCGCCGGGCACGCTGGTTGTTGCCGGTGGGGAAACCCTGAAGGCCGCTTGCGTTGCCCTTGGCGCGCATGCGCTCGAGGTGACAGGACGTATCGTGCCGGGATTGCCGCGCTCGATCTTGCAAGGCGGCCGCTGGGCCGGCGTCGATGTCATCTCGAAGTCCGGTGCATTCGGCCCCAGCGAGCTGTGGCGCGACCTGCTTCGGGATAATCATTTGCTCAGCAAGGGGAGTCCGACATGACCTCTCGTCATCTAGCCATCACCATGGGCGATCCCGCCGGGATTGGGCCGGAGATCATCGTCAAGGCCTGCGTCGGGCTGAAGGACCGGATCGCGAAAGGCGATCTGCGGATGCTGATCATCGGCAGCGGCGCGGCGCTCGATGGCGCGAAAGCCGCACTTGGTGCCGGCATTGCGATTCCCGAAGTGCGCGCCGAGGATCGCGACTGGCCAAACCTCTGCTTCCTCCAGGCCGACATCGAGGGCGATCCGATCAAGCCGGGCGTGCTCAGCGCTGATGGCGGCCGCTTTGCCTACAAGGCGATCGAGCAGGGCGTGCGGCTGACGCAGGCGGGCCGGACCGCGGCGATCGTCACGGCGCCGCTCAACAAGGAAGCGCTCAACAGGGCCGGCTATCACTTCCCGGGTCATACCGAGATGCTGGCGCATCTCACCGGCGTGCGCGGCTCGGTGATGCTGCTCGCCCATGGCAACATGCGCGTCAGCCATGTCTCGACCCATGTGGCGCTCGAGGACGTGCCGAAGCGTCTGACGCCGGAGCGGCTGCGCATGGTCATCGACCTCACCAACGATGCCCTGCTGCGGCTCGGCATTGCCAAGCCGAAGATCGCGGTTGCCGCGCTCAATCCACACGCCGGCGAGGGCGGCTTGTTCGGCCGGCAGGACATCGACGTGTCCGCGCCGACGATTGCAAAAGCCGTCGCCGACGGTCTCGACGTCGTCGGCCCCGTGCCCGGCGATACCATCTTCGTCAAGCTGCGCGCCGGCCAGTACGATGCGGCGGTCGCGATGTATCACGACCAGGGGCACATCCCCGTCAAGCTGCTCGGCTTCCAGGTCGATCCCGCGACCGGCCGCTGGCAGGAACTGTCCGGCGTCAACATCACGCTGGGCCTGCCGATCATCCGCACCTCCGTCGACCACGGCACCGCCTTCGACATCGCCGGCAAGGGCATCGCCAACGAACACAGCCTGATCGAAGCCATCGACTATGCCGAGCGGCTCGCCGCTGGCGTTTCTGCATCCAAATCATGAGTTCGAACGCACGATGACCAACGCCTTCACGCCCATTGAAATCCAGCGTCCCACCATCCTCGAGTTCGGCAACGGCACGATCGGCGCGGCAGCGCGCTTCGCCGAGCGGATCGGTGCCAGGCGGCCGCTGGTGATCTCCGATCCGTTCAACGCACGCCGCGTC
The DNA here is from genome assembly GCF_000261705.1 of Bradyrhizobium genomosp. III. NCBI lineage: Bacteria > Pseudomonadati > Pseudomonadota > Alphaproteobacteria > Hyphomicrobiales > Nitrobacteraceae > Bradyrhizobium > Bradyrhizobium genomosp. III. Next base: position 62,991 of record NZ_AJQF01000015.1, read on the forward strand.
GACATGCTGGCGCTGCCGGGTGCGGTGAAGGTGTTCGGTGAGGTCAAGCCCGAGCCCGACCTGCCCAATCTCAAGAAGGCGGTGGCGATGGCGAAGGACGTCAAGCCTGATCTCGTGGTCGGCTTTGGCGGCGGCAGCGCGATGGATCTCGCCAAGCTGGTCGCGGTGATGTGCACGAGCGACGTGCCCTTTGCCGATATCGTCGGGCCGGAGAAGGTGGCCGGCCGCAGCGTCGCGCTGATGCAGATTCCGACGACGTCGGGCACCGGCAGCGAGGCCGGCACCCGCGCGCTCGTGACCGATCCTGTCAGCCAGAACAAGCAGGCAGTGCAGAGCCGCTTCATGCTGGCCGACATCGCCATCGTCGATCCGGATCTGACGATGACCGTGCCGAAAGAGGTCACCGCGGCAACCGGGGTCGACGCGCTGGCGCATTGCGTCGAGGCCTATACCAGCCGCAAGGCGCATCCGACGATCGACCTCTACGCGCTCGACGGCGCGCGGCTGGTCGGCCGCTATCTCGAGCGCGCGGTGGCCGATGGCGGCGACCGCGAGGCTCGTGCGGGCCTGGCGCTCGCCTCGCTCTATGGTGGCTATTGCCTGGGACCGGTGAACACGACCGCCGGCCACGCCGTGGCGTATCCGCTCGGCACCCGTCACCACGTGGCGCATGGCCTCGCCTGCGCGGTGATCTTCCCGCATACGCTGGCCTTCAACATGCCGGCGGTGGAAGCGAAGACGATCGCGGTGCTCCAGGCGCTCGGACTGCCGGAGAAGGGCGATCCAAAGCTCGCATTCGACGCCACCTACGGGTTCTGCAAGAATCTCGGCATCGAGATGCGGCTGTCCGCGCTCGGCGTGCCCCGGGACGATCTCGGCGTGATGGCCGACGAGGCGCACGCCATTCGCCGCCTGCTCGACAACAATCCGCGCGACCTCGGCCGGGATGAGATCCTGAACATGTACGAGGTCGCGTTCTAACAGTCTTCGCCGCTCGCGCGCGGCAGCCAATCAACAACACGAAAAACAGAGGAAACGTCTATGAGATCGATCTGGCTTGTCCTTGCCTCAGCCTTGGTGCTGGCGGCCTCACCCGCAAAGGCGCAGGACGGCTATCCGTCCAAGCAGGTGACGGTGGTCGTTCCCTTCGCCGCCGGCGGCACCGCGGATATCTTCGCGCGGATGGTCTCCAACCATTTGCAGGCGAAGTTCGGCAAGCCCTTCGTGGTCGAGAATGTCGGCGGTGCCGGCTCGATCCTCGGCGTGACGCGGGTGGCGAAATCGGCGCCGGATGGCATCACGCTCGGCCTTGCGAGCACGTCCGCGCTTGCGATCAACCCGTCGCTCTACGGGCCGAAGCTCAGCTACCAGCCGGACAAGGAGCTGGTGCCGGTCGCCCAGATCAGCGTCGTGCCCAACGTTCTCGTCGTCAATCCCAACAAGATCAAGGCGCGTACCGTGCCGGAGCTGATTGCCTATCTGAAGGCGAATCCGGACAAGGTCTCGTTCGGCTCGGCCGGTGTCGGCACCTCGCAGCATCTTGCCAGCGAGCTGTTCCAGCAGAAGACCGGCACCAAGATGGTGCACGTGCCCTACAAGGGCTCCAGCCAGATGCTAACGGACCTGCTCAGCGGCCAGATCGATCTCGCCTTCGACAACGTTCCGCTGCTGCTGCCGCAGGTGAAGACCGGCCAACTCGCGCTGCTCGCGACGGCAACGCCGAAGCGCGCCGCCTTCGATCCCGAAGCTCCGGCCGTTGCCGAATTCCTGCCCGGCTTCGAGGCGGTGGCCTGGCACGGTTTCATTGTGCCCGCGGGCACGCCCAAGCCGATCGTCGAAAAGCTCTCGGCCGAGATCCGCGCCTTCATGCAGCAACCGGAGACTGTGCAGAAGATGGCCGAGCTCGGTGCCACCGCTGTCGCCGTGGATTCCGAACCGTTCGCGGCCTACATCAACGCTGAGACGGCGCGCTGGAAGAAGGTGATCGAGGCCGCCAACATCAAGCTGGAGTAGGGCGGTACGCGATGAGAGAAGCCGGCCGCCGCATGCCCGAGAACGGCGGCCGCTTGTTCAACGCCGGTCGCCGGTCTAAGTTCGCCTCAGCCAACGGGTGCGGGGCTGATGGGGACTGTTCGTTTTCTGCTGGCGGCGATCGTCGTTGGATTTCATTGCCAATTTGGCGTCATTCACCAGACAATCGGAGGTTTGGCCGCTGTAGAAGTCTTCTACATCATCAGCGGCTTTTACATGGCCGCCGCCTATGAGCGGCACTATCCCGGACGGCCTGCTGCATTCTTCGCCAGCCGCTTCGCGAGGCTTTATCCGTTCTACCTCGCTGTCCTTGCAGCTACGTTCGCGCTACATCTGTGGAATCCGGCGAACGAGAGCGGCATCTTCAATTCCCTCAGAACGGATGAGCGGCCCTATGTGATCAACCTGTCGCTGCTGGGTCTCGATCTCTATTCGGCCATGCACAGCACCACGTATCTCCTGGTTCCGCAGGCCTGGTCGATCAGTGCGGAGATCGTCTTCTACGCGCTGCTGCCTGCCTTGCTTCTCCTGAATAGAAAATGGCTCGCCGGGTTGGTGGTCGCTGCCTTCGCGATCAAGATGACCATTCTGCACGTCTACGAATGGAAATGGGCTTACTTCCCGTTTTACAGCCAGATCGGCTATTTCGGCACCGGCGTTGTGCTCTTCTCGTTGCGAGATCGCCTGACATGGTCGACGCGTGCGGGCTACTGGCTCGCGGCCCTGTACTGCCTCTATCTCCTCGGCGACGTCTATGCCGACGTCGACTATCACGGGGGCATCGTTCAGGGCGTACCGCTGGTTATCGCAACCTGCATCGTGATTCCGACGCTTTTCTCAAGAATCAACGGACCGCTGTCGACCGCGTTGGGCGACGCCTCCTATGGCGTCTATCTCTCGCATTTTCTCTTCATCCAGATCGCGATCAATCTGCAGTTCTTTGATCCGATCACGCTGACCAATCCGCACATTGTGAGCCATTGGCGAATTCTGTTTCAAACCCTGGGCATCCTGCTCGCATCCACGGTCGTTGCGCTCGCCTTCGAGTTCACGCTGCAGCGATGGATCGATCGGGCGCGCCGGTCGCTGTTCTACAACCGCAGAGGGCCGCAGGATTCCTTCGGGAAGAGTTGAGACAGTCGGTCTTGTCGGTGCGAACGCAGCGAGAACAAGCCGACGATGTTCACAGAGGGGCTGGACCGCGAAGGTAAGCGCGGCTATATGAGCGGCCTGCGAGCCGCTGATTTGCGAAACTGTCAGCCGCGCTCGCAGAACTTCCGAAGAAAGCTTAGTGATTTCAAGCGCTTCGGTGGGGAATGGTGTAACGGTAGCACAACAGACTCTGACTCTGTTTGTCTTGGTTCGAATCCAGGTTCCCCAGCCAACCCACTCGGATCTCCGCAAGCCCCTGATATTGTTGAACGATCCTGCGCTGGGTAGCACACGTACCCCTACGCCGACCCTAACGCCTGCCCCCAACGGGAAACTTCAGCGCTCGCCGCGTCGAGGGTCACCGCAAAGCCGACCCAGAGTTGCAATGCGACCAATCAAGTTGCTCATCCTCTCATTGTCTCTGCTGGCTGTCCAAGGAGCTTCTGGGAACGATTGGGAGGTATTTGGGCTCGAGCCAAACATGTCGATGAAGGATGCTGCTCCTGTCATGGCTGCTGCTTGCGCCAGCAAAATAGACAGAATTCAGCCTTCAAATCCCGTCGAGAATCTGGAGATCCGAATTTGTAGGCGGCCCGATGGAGCATCGCTTGAAGTTTGGTATCGATGCGGAAAGCTCCTCTCGACATTCGTCCGCAAGCAGGTCGAGAGTAGCGGTGAAGCAATGCGAGCGTTAACAGGCGTATGCCTCCCACCTCTCTCAATTGAGAATGTTGGTGTACGGCGGATCAGTTTACGTTGTGCCGAGGGTGGGGCGGCGACGATTGAGTTTCCTGAGATCGGAGAACGACTCGCTCTAACTCTGAGCTACGAATCCGGAAGCGCGACATGCCCCTGAATAAACCCAGCAGAGCGTTGGGCGCCTTACGTCCGTCAAGCCGCTCGCGAAACCGATGGCACAGAACCCCCGGCAGTTTGTCCGACGTTTTGGCGTGCTTCAGCTCGCAACGGGGTGGATACACCGCTAGAGGCCGAGATCACACAGTTTGAGAAACTGCGGAGAGAAGCAGACATCTACCTTTTCGCCGTCCTTCTGGAAGCTGTAGCAATGAAGCTCAACCCCGCATTCACGGACGGCTGCAATGAGCGGGATGCTAGGCGAGCCTGGAAGAAGCAGAATTCGGCGGTGGCCGGAAAGCCTCGGCAACAACCTCGGATAAAGAGTTAGCTGACCTATGCCCTCGTAAACGTCTGCCGCCGCGACACCGGTCTTAATTTCGAGCAGCAGCTTCCCAGCTTGTGTTTCGACTACACCATCAACCTCGTAGCCGTAAGCGTGCAGGGGTTTGACCAGTTCACGCCCGTCCGCGTCGAAGAGGCCCTTCAGCTTCTGCCAGACCTCGCCGTGGATGCGCCATCGCTCGTTGCGACTAACCGTAGGTTTCCCCACGATCTTGCCGCCTTTCTCGGGCGGACCGAATAATTCGACGAGGCGCTTATCGTCCTGTTTTGCCGTCGCCGCAGCATCAGGGTTCCTAGCGAGACTGCACCGATCTACAAAGGCTGCCGTGTTCTGACAGATTTCGCCTGCCGGGCGGTCAAGCGCCGTCACTATGAACCAGGCCCGTTTTGCTGGCTTGCCTTCTATCGTTACCGCAGCGGGCCTAAGGCCAGTTCGTTCTTCGAAGTCAGGACTCTCTATGCGAGCAGATTGGGCATTCTTGTGCAGCGTCCCTTGTCTAAGTAGATAACGTTGCCCGGCCGAATCTTGCGCCACGCCAGACAAAGGATTTTCTGTTCCTTGCTCGGGCTCGTTCAGCTCGACAGTCCAATGATCACCACTAGGATCTAAACCGAGTTTGATATCATTCCCATTTATGCGGAAGTAGATCTTTCCAGTCGAAAGCCACCAAACGCTAGCAAGCCTCTCGCCGTGCTGCTCCATAGCATTTCGCCAAACCGAGAAAGCATCACGGATGTCATCCAGGGCAGTCAACAATTGAAGCGATTCTTGGACCATTCATCCTCTTGGATTCTGCTTTGGCCGCGCGTGCCGATTTCCAGGAAAAGCTGCTGACGCCTCCATCCACCTCACAAAATCTTCAGACCGTAAGCGAGGTGCCAAGCCCAATTCGTACGAGTTTCCGCGCTATCAAGGCACGCCTCACGGTCAATTCGCTCCCGAGCAACCTTGATATTGAACTGCGAACAGGCGCCAATAAAGTTGGCGTAGCGATAATTTTCGAGCCGTACCACGGCCGCTCCGAGCCATACTATCGAGATCACGAGTGCCGCGATCGCAAGAAACAATAAAGCCCTTACTGACTTTCCCATGTCCTTCAAATCCTAGACGGAGGGCTGAGCATCGGCTTGCCCGACCTCGATCTCCTGGGCCAGCCTCAGATTTCTTACTCGGGGGCTGAATGCTTTTCTAAACTTGTCGACCTCATTGACTAGCCAGTCGATGTACTCCGGCCACTTCTCCCGTTCATAGAGGTCCGCCTCGCGAGAAAGCGAGATGATCTTGTCATCATTCTCGGGATTTGGATTCCACTGCAATTTATGGCCAATCTCGGTTTCGATGGCGGAACGATGAACAAGCAGCTGGGGCAGAGCAGCTTCAGCAACTTTCTTTCCGAGGTACACTCGCACGCCGATGCGGCCGTCAGCTGTGTTCGCAATGTTCGACAGATATATGTTGGCTTTGCCAAGCGGCACATTGAACCAGTACTGTGCTTGTGGCGCCTGGGTAGACTGGAGCACCTTTCTTTCCAACAGCTTCTTGCTAAACTCAGTCCAAAATGCCAGTTGCAATTTCCGAGCGTCGCTTAAAGGCGCCGTGGACTTTGCGACGTTTGCCTGGCGTGCAATATTTGTTGGCTTGCTGAGCACATTGAAACGCACCGCAGGCTTCGACCCATCTATTTGCCAAAGCTCAACCTCTACGGCGTACAGATTAAGATCGACGCTTGTGTGCTCGTTGAGCCACTCGATCGCCTTCCGATGCTCATCCGTAAATCGCTCTGCAATCCAAACGACCGCGCTCGCCCCGAGAGTCGCCGCATATGTAAGAACTTTTCCAAGATGATCGTGATCGGTTTTGCCGAACTGGTTTTCGATGACGACATAGCCGCCTTGAAGTTCTCGGGCGAGTATGTCTGCCCAATAAGGACCTACCGGGACCTCAACTCTCTCGACTTGCAGCTCCAGTCCAATCTCCTTTCCTAGCTTCGCAATGTTCTCTTCTCGCGCCAACCAGGGGGTAAAGTCGATCTCCTCATGCGCCCAAACGCTCTTGGCGACAATTTTCTTTATCTCGCCTAAATCGGTCAATTCTAACCTCCCCAAGCCGCGATCCGATTCGATGAAAAGCTTGCAATCTGAAGAGTTGTATCGCAAGTCTCACTCGCCTTGCCAAGCCTACTTTAGGCTCTTGCTTGTAGTGCGTTACGATATTGCATTCCCGCGGCCGCAGATGCTTATTCGGCTCACTCAGAACAACTATCCGACTTACGACCCTCATTAATGCAAGCGCGATATCGCCAAGGCGCCACGTAGCTGCCCGCCCATACGCCCCGCCCGGCGCGTTCGGCCTCGCGTTGTGCGCCATCGTATTTGCCTTTGGAGTAGCGGGGCCAATCGAACGCGAGCCCGCCCTGGACCAGCCAGTCACCCAAGTCCAACGCGCCAACTGAACATGTTGCAACTGTACGACCATACACATCACGGCTTACAGGTTTGCAGCTAACCGGCCTGCCCGCAATAAACCTATCGAGCTCGTTAGCTGACTTCGCTCCGCAGCGATAGGGCAAGCTGTTCTCGCCACGGCAGAGCTGCGAACTTTCAGGGGCATCGATGCCCCACAGGCGAATGCGCATGCCGCGGACTTCGAGTGTATCTCCATCTATGATGCTTGCTTGTCCAATGATCAGTGCGTTGGCGCTAACGTCATGAGAGAACACGGGAAGCGCCAGCAATACCATCAGGCTTGCTGCTCTCAACGGATCGGCTTCCATTCCCGGGCAAGCTTCTGCGCTTCGGCGATCTGAGCGGTCGTCATTCTTGTAGCCAGGTCATCCCGTCGTTTTATGACGTCGTTGCGTATGTCGGCATATTTCACTCTAGGAGCCGCGACGTTCAGTAGCTTGTGCGCTTCGACGTAATCTTGCGCAACGCCAATTCCCTCTGCATACGCAGTCGCTAACGTTACTAATGAATCGGAATCACCTTGATCCGCGGCCCTTTGGAACCAGGTAATAGCTTCAGCCAAATTCCCCGTGACGCCTGGTGTAGGCCTTGTCGCGTCGAAGCCTGCATCGCCAATAGGGTAGTTCATGACGCCGAGACTATATTGAGCAACAGCGCTTCCCCTCTTTGCAGCCCTCTCAATCTCGGCATACACCTCGGAGGGCAGGGGCTGCCCCCGATTCATAAACCGCCAGTTGCGCCCGATATGGCTCAGCGAAGCGACAGCCTCCTGATCTCCGGCGTCGGCGGCTTTGCTGTACCAATTCGCAGCCTCACGCCAATCCCGCTTTGCACAATATCCAATACTACTGAAGTAACCCAATCGCGAGAACGCCCGTGCAACGCCCTGCGTCGCAAGCTCCTGATATAGTTTAACTGCAGTTTGACAATCGTCGTGGCGCTCTGCTGCTGTCGCTTCCTCGAGAGGGCCTGCACCGGCAGCTGAAGCAAAGCCTAACTGTAATCCTATAGGGATGACTGCCAAAACGCGCATTTTCGCTCTCTCGTTACCTTGACTTGTCTAGAACAAAATGAGAACTCTTGCAAAGAGTTTGCGGGAGATAGAGGAATGTCTGCCACCACCGCCCCAACGCTCCAAAATCGAACGCACAAGCACTAGAAGCCGCTGCCGATGAGGCGATCGCAGCCTGCGGCGGTGACGCACGAGAAGCTGTCAAGGCGCTGTTGATAGCGAACGAGTTCTTAGAACGCGAGATGGAAGAGCAGGTTTCGCGCGGATATCTTCGCGGCTTGAAACACGGTAGGTTCAGTACGTATTCGGAGTAGGATCGGGCATTTCTGAAGGCCGCATCACGCAGAGAACATTGCAGTGTTATATAACCTTGCGGAGCCAACAAAGTTGAGCCGCCTTACTTTCATTCTATCTCTATTCTTATTGATCTCGGTACCAGCACTCGGCGCCGAACGCGTAGCATTGGTCATTGGCAATGGCGCGTACTTACGGGTACCAATCCTTCCGAATCCGACACGAGATGCGGCCGACGTCGCTCGTGCTTTGGAACGCCTAGAATTCAAGGTCACCCAGGTTAGCAATGGGACTGCTGCCGATATGCGCAAGGCAATCGTCGAGTTTGGCCGCGCTGCGGAAAGCTCGATGATGGCGGTCGTTTTTTACGCCGGCCATGGAATGGAGGCCAGAGGAGAAAATTGGCTAATTCCCACGGACGCAGAATTGAGGAGCGACGCAGATGTTGAGAGCGAAGCAGTCAGTCTGAGGTCCGTCAATCTTCAAGTTAGCAAGGCGCGGCAGTTGGGATTGATCATTCTGGACGCCTGCCGCAACAATCCTTTTGAAGCAAAAATGAAGCGTTCGTTGGCCAGCCGCGCCGTAGCCCGGGGATTGGCTCCGACCGAACCGACAGACAATGTACTCATCGCATACGCCGCGCGTGACGGGACCACCGCAAGTGATGGGGATGGCAGAAATAGCCCATTCACCACTGCGCTTCTCCGGCACATCGAGACACCCGGCTTGGAAATTTCATTCCTGTTTCGTCGAGTCCGTGATGATGTCATGACCTCGACCAAACGCGAGCAACAGCCCTTTGTCTACGGGTCCCTGTCGAAGGAGGAGATCTATCTCAAAGGACCGACGGCAACTATTCCGAATGCCCCGGCTGCTAGCCTCACTGCCTCGCCAGTTGTTCCCGCGCCCACCGTGCCCGCACTCAACACCGACAACAATCCGAAGCAGCCAGCCGCCGCGAGTGCAGTGACAACCGATCGTGGTGTATTCACATCCGAGGACAGTGAGCGGGTAGCGGCAATAGGAGCCGAGCAAAACTTGAAAATGCCGGAGTTCGCTATCACGGCGACCAAGTCGGATCCTCCGGGACCGAACTCGAAGTTCGTCGGCGTGTGGTCGAGCAAGAAAGGTTGGGGAAACGGCAAAGGCCGCCACGCGATGCTGATCATCACTGATGTTTCGGCAACCAACCTAACCACTGGTTTCTATCTCTGGGGCCCACCCACGAAGTTATCTTGGGTGCAAGCACCTGCGGGTCATTCCCAGTTCGCTGAGTACATTGAGAAAGACAGTTTTTCGCTAAAGTCCCGCGAGACGATCACTGTAAAGCTGGACAGAAAAAACGTGATTAGGTTGACGAACTCTGATCCCGACCACCCGACTGAACGACCTACCATCGACCTCTTTCCAGTGTGGCAATTGGTTAAGCCAACGTCTGCCCCGAGTGACGTATTATTGAATACGGAGCACCCCCGAAAGCCAAAAGAGACATCGATCCATGGGCCTTCTTCAGGGGTTAATCTTCAGGACCAAACGCGTTCGGCGAAGCAGGCGCAACAGCCTAGCGGCGACTCTCGATGCGACAGGATGCGTGATCGGCTAGGTTGCCTTTGTGCAGTTCAAAATGGGGGAGGGATCTCGCCGGATGGCAAGAGCTGGTGGTCGAAGCGCCGAACCAGTGATGCCCCCAATGAGGCATTCGTTCGCTGCCAGATCCGGGCCGGCCGAACGTAGGTATTCGCATTGCGCTACGAGACGGATGCGAATCGTAAGGCAGCTCAGAGGTCGTTTGATTGAGTATCCGCATCTCTGGGGAATTCCTACTCACCCCAAGCCCAACCCTTGTTGTGTTGGCGTGGTACACCCCGACGGTTGCAACATCCCCCGGGCATCCGCTAGAATCCTCGTTGAGCGATACGCGTCGCTCCGGGGCGTGGAAACCCTGAACAAGCGGTTGGTGTCGCCGGTTTCGACACCGAGTCCTTGACCATTATGGTCGGGGAGCCTGCGACGTATGTCCAGGTTCTCCGGAACTAAAGGTCGTAGGGACTGGCTTGTTCGGTTTTCCAACTCCCCGATCACCAGGGGTCAAGAGGCAATTGCTTACGGGGGCGCACCGTGGGCCAGCCTCCGGGAGTTGGAACAATGGACGCGACGGCAACTGCACTCACCAAGGACAAGAAGGAGGCTGCCGGGCGCATCGCCTCGCTGATCTGGATCGCGACGGGTATCTACTATTTCGCTAGCACCGAAGCTGCGGCCTTCCTGTCTTTGCAAGCGGCAGTGTTCTTCATTGGCGGCATATTTGGTGCTGCGCTCGTATTCGGAGCCGCAAGTCACTATCTCTTCGCTGCACACCGAGACTTCTATCTCAATCGGGCACAGGGAAAGCCCGTGTTGAAGGTTCTTGCGGGTCTCGCGAGCCTGTTGTTCAACCTCTTTGAGATAGGGGCGCCGATAGTGACCGCGAGGTGGGCCTTCCTGAGCCTCTATGGTTTGATCTGAGCCTCGCCTTGGTGTGAGCCGTGCTCTTGGGCGGTAATCTCGTCCGGTGTCAGGTTGATCACTTTGAGCACCCGCCGCGAGGGAGCAGGGGTCGTCACCGGTAGCGGGACGACGCAATGCCCAAGATCGCTCACGATACGAAGCGGACTTCGGCAGCCACTCACACGATGTCTGCTTGTGACCACCCATAGCTGACTTCGAGAGTGGGATCAGGGGCGCTGTCCCAGAGGGAGTCGCTATGGCCCATATTGCTTGGTTGTCGATATTGTGCCTCCGTCCGCCGTCGGCCTTGTGACCGTAGTAGTTACAGAAGATGGCTCGTTCGGGTCGCGCCCGCCATTTGCCAGCTTCTTGTCGAGGTCCGCGCGACCGCACCCGGTTTCACTGCAATACCAGCCGATGTAATCCTTGCCTCCCATGCCGTAGAGCTTGACTAGATGCCCGCTGGATGGCGTGACGTTGATGGCCGCAACATACGGCTCCTCGCCGGACTGGTTGACAATTATCAGAGTGCGCCCTGGGGCCAGTCCGGCTACCGTAAGTGTCCGGTCGGTCTGCGGTATCAGTTCTGCCGTGCCGCGAGTAACGACCACCGGGTTGTTGAAAGGCTTGTCAAATACCAGCGTTCTGGATTCCCCGACCGACAGATCGATCACGTCCTTTGGTTCAACGATTGCCGGCGGCTGAGCCAGTACGGGTCCGGCCATGAGCAGGCCAAAAGCGATAATCACCAAACGCATAATGATACCCTCTTACGTGGTGTAAAGAACCCGAGGGTACACTCTGGCGGGCGGTCAGCCAATGGGCCCTAACACGGTCTCAAAATACAAAAATCCGGCCTCGATCCAGGACCGTCCGTCGATGCTTGGTCGAAAGTCCGCAAGTGACCCACTGCGGAAAGTCGATGGGGGCCGGCTACCGCGCCGCACCAAGTGCTCTTTAACGATGCGACGACAGTGCTGGCGCACTCGTGGTCAAACCGATCAAGACCCATGTGCACAGCTTCGGCCCATTCGAAATACCTCATCAACGCCTCAACGGCCGCATGATTCGCGCAGCATCGCGGCGACAGCACCGATAGCGGGGAGAGAGTCGGGTTCTGGACCTCAACAGACCTTGCTCGTGGTGCGTCGGATGTCGGCCTCCCGCCAAAGCAGACCCTCAGTAGGATCAGTCATTCTGCGTCGCGGTACCGCTTTGGCTTCATCATCGCGGGGCTCAATAAAGGGACTTGGGGACTGATTCGCCCGAACTAAGAGGTGGGGCCCTACTGGATCGACCTTTGGGGCTGCAAGCTCGGCCTTAGTGGATTGCCCCTAAGGGTGGCCATGTAGGAGGGGGTGGTGTCACCCTCCCAACTTGATGGAAACCCTAGAGGCCCACAGAGATAAACCACAAGGTTGCCCCCTCTAAGTTCTCCCCCCTAGCTTCCTCCTCCATTAGCGGAGGCGTAAGAATTAAACCACTGTAATTATTGATGAATTTTTACTGATACAATCGCGCAGGGCGAGCGGCTCCAGCGTTGAAAAACGGCCCTCATGGTTTCCTGCGCCACCCCCGCGTGGGATTTCGCGACGAGCACCGCGTCGTGGAGAGGCAGGGCGGTGACCCCAGCAGCCGACAATTCAGTGAGAACCTCGATGAGCATATCGCTTTCGAGGCGCATCAGTTGGAAACCAAGACCCTTCCCAAATAGGTGAGCAATGGGCGCGTGCTTTGCGGCGAGCATCTCGATTGCCGTCCGGAGATTGATGCCATCCGGAAAATGCCGGTGCGTGTCCTCGGGCCAATTCCTCAGCGGCCCCTGCGAGAACAGCAGTGCGTTCATCAGTTTCTTGCAGCCATCCCGGCCGGTGACATTCCTGAAAACATTATAGAGGTCGCCCACGGGCTGCGGCGCTCCGGCCCGCACGTAAGCGAGGCGCGGGAAAAGTTGCCCATAATCGACCTCCGCCACGCGTTCGCCGTCGATACGAATGCGCGGGCGTTCCGTTCGCTCCATTGACATCCAGAAGCCGCCCGCAAGACGGCCGCCGTGAAGCCACGTGGCGTTATTGAAGATGCGTCTCAGCGAGCGGCGATAAGGAGCAATGATTTGCCCATCCCTTCCTAAAGAGAGGCCGGAGTCGTCCTGGCCCGCGACCTCAATGTCAGCCTCGCGCAAAAATCCGTTTATGCGCCCTATTTGGTTCGCGAACTTCTTGGACTGTGCGGTCTCGCGATAGGCGATGGAGGCGGCGTTCCCGTCCTCGTCCTTTCCCTCCTTCAGGAGGACCAACACGGGATCGTCAATTTGACAGATTGCGCGCCATTCGGGAGGAGCTAGCGGGAGATGATCCGCGAGGCGTTCTTGTGGCTCAATGAGCGACGGCATTTTTGACTTAGCCGAGATCCTGTAGCCGCGCCGCCCCTCCGCAATGAGGCCCATGGCGGATAGGAGGTCGATGGCAGTTAGGAAGTGTTGCCCGAGAACAGCGTTCCCTTGCCAGATGACGGCGTGTGACCGGGGCACTGCGAGCTTGGAGTTGCTTCCGGTGGCCTTTAGCAAAATGAGATTGCAGGCCAACGCCTCCACGGCCAGGTAGAACTTCGCCGCGTCCGATTCCCTTCGCGCTCGCTTGCGGGAGCCGCTCTCCGCCTCGTGGGCCAGCAATGTATCTGCCAGCCTTCTGACGGCAGTCTGAAGCTCCGCGCCTTTCGCGCGAAGTTGGGGATCGAACAGCATGGGTCGCGGTTGGGAGGGCATAGGGTTCGGTGCTTAAAGTGACCGGCTCTAACATTGATTATTGACGCACCCGACTAGCTGGCCTGATCTCACGCTAACGATAAGGCCGCCAAATATCGTCCGGGATTCAGCTGGGCGCCTTGCGCGGGCCGCGCCCGTAGCGTTGCTTGTGGGTTAGCACGCCATTCAGGTGCTTCTCGATGACCCATTCGCACGGCTCCTCCAGCATACGTCCCATCAAGCGCAGCACGCGGCCAGATGATCTCGGATAGGCTCGCGACTTAGATCGGCGCTCGCGGCCCTCAGCGTCATAGATCACCCACCCCGTGCCACTGGCGAGCCTATGTACGGCTTTGCACGCTTGCACCGTTCGAAACTCCTTTGCCCTGTGCCCCCGCTCTTCGGCAAGCGCATTCACGGCAAGGACGATTGAGACGATGCGCTCCGGCTTGATCTTGGCGACACGTAGTCGGGCCAGCGCAATCTTCGCCCGCTTCGTCGCCGCAAGGCCTTTCAATCTTGTCGCGATTTCGACGGGCCCGGCGTTATCCAGAGCGAGCTGTGTCGCGTGAATTGCTGCGCTAATGAACTTGTCGTTTGCTGCCCGGAGCTGGAGATAAGTGGCCGCGGCGGTGAGGTACGGCTTCAATTCAGCGGCTGTGTAGGTGTTGAGCCAATAGCTGCCATGTCGCTGCCGGTATTCCGCATGAGAACGGCAGTGATGCGGGGCCAGCCCCTCCTTGGCGGCTTTCATGGTAGGTCGGCCACAGCCGGGGATGACGCACGTAGGCATGGCGGCAAAAGCACCGCGCTCGATGCGTCCCTTCAATAGGTGTTTCGACTGGGCACGCGATGGGGCGATCTTGCCTCGAAACAAGACTGATACTCCTTCCTGAATGTTAGACGATGCGAAACCATTCCGGCCCACGGCCCATCGGGTGCGGTGCACCTCGCGTCGAAATTCGGAAGCTCGAATTCCGGCCGGAATGCTATTCGAAGCAATGTAATTAGGTCGCCGTCTCTGCTGCCGCGTCGATGAGATATTGCGGCCCGTTCAGTCCTAGGCTTTTGCGCATGCCGTGAAGTTCAGCACGGCGTTTCGCAAACACCTTGCGTTTCCCCGTTCTCATGCGCGGCACGACAATGTTTTCGATCATCGCCAGATTCTGGCCGCGGAAGACTAACTCGTACTGCGGTTGAACGGAGTCGCCTGATGGCTTCTTCGGACCGGAGGGCGAGCCGGCATATTGAAGGGCATCGCAGATCGCGACGAGCTTATCGAAATACGGCGTCTTGAATTTCAGGATGAGCGTTGGATTCTTGTTTTTGCGGATGATCTCTATCGATCCGAAATTGTCCACGGTGCCGACAAACCAGTCGATGTCTTCCTGCGTTGCGTTCAGCAACATTTTGATTTCCCTTTATCCATGGCCGCACGATTGCGCACCATGCAACATCACGTAATCGCTTCTGCACGAGAGGCAACGCTTTCGACGAAAAAAAGTTGAAAAAACCCTGCAAAACAAGGGACGGTGGGAGAGAGCTACCCCTCGGAGGGACGCAGAAGGTACTGCGGCATGATGAGTCCCTAGGCCTCCTGTTGGATGAGCACCGCGATGTCAGAAGAGCAGGCAGTCTCGATCAGGCGAACACATGGAGACTGCCCGCACCACTTCGACTGCATGGACACTCGACGAGTACCAAAGCAATGAAGGCCTAGAACCTCGCGGGCAGAGGAAGTCGGCGAGGGGGCGCCGACGATGAGGCAATCACCGGAAACTACGGTCTAGGCGACACCAGTTGAAGTTAAGATGGCGCCCCCGAGACGCCTGACCTGAGCGGGCGTGGGACCACTCGGGGAGTCTAGCAGGGAAGGACGCAAGCACGTGGAGGTGCCCGAAGGGAGTGGGACTACCGGGGCTACAGGTGGCAAGAGAGCTTGGAGCAAGGCACGGGCCGGTCCGCGACGACCGAGGTCATCGGAGCCGGGCTGCCACCCCAACGTACAGGACACACGGGGCTCCAGGAAGCAGGGGAGGGTGTATCTGAGTTTACCACTAAACGCGGCCAGGTCGGTCATCAGGCTGACGGGCGCCTGCGGACCATGAAGAATCAGAGGTGGCTGGCAGAGTCCCGGGTGTATGTGGTCCTCTCCTCTAACGAACGCAGCCGGCGCCTTAACTTGATCACAGCCTTCGAATCCCAAAGAGCGCCTCGCGGGGTCAAGACGCCGCGATCATTGAGACCAGCCGCGATGCTGCGAGCGGACCTAGCGCCAGCGTCCATCACAGCTTGCAGGCTGTCGCGGAGCCGTAGAGCTGTCTCGTCAGCCTTTGACTTTAGAGCCGCGACTGCCGCCTGATTGCCGTATTTCATCAGGTGGACCGCGCCCTTCGGGTTGCCCAACCGCCTGATCTCAGGGTGCCCTCTCTGGCCAACCTTGGCGACTCGATCCCGCGCCACTGCGAGCGCCGCCTTTGTACGTTCGGCGGTCACGTCTCGTTCGTGCTCAGCCACCGCAGCGAGGATCGTGATCGTAAGTCGGTTTGCGTTTGGGAGGTCGCAAGCAATGAACTCAATGCCAGCCCGCTCTAACCCGGTTAGGAAGTGAACGTCTCGCGAGAGCCGATCTAACTTGGCAATTATTAGCGTTGCCCTTGCGTTGCGAGCGTGAGCAAAACTTCGAAGCAGCTCCGGACGCGTGTCCCGCTTTCCGCTTTCGACCTCAACGTATTCTGCCAACAGCGCGTCGGTCGAACCTACTCGGGCAAGATGCTCGCGGACCGATCTGCGTTGAGCTTCGATCCCGAGTCCGTGGAGGCCCTGACTTTCTCGGCTGACCCGTAGATATGAAATGTAGCGCTGCGGTTTCCGAGCAATATGCTTGTCTTTCGCCATGTCGTCCTCGCTGTATGCCCACTAGGCTAACGAACGTTTGGCAATTGGCCATGAGTCAAAACGACTCATTGGAGTCGCTCGTGTCGAACAGATCAGGACCTCAGCGTCGGGGAATGTTCACTGGGTCGCGTCCCAGAGCGGGCACCTTCTAGCGGACCCACGGGGATACGACATGCCGCTCGCGACTAGACAACATCGTCGACGAGCGTTGACACCATTGTTAGTGACGCAGGTAGCCTCCACCAAATGAAAGATGAATGCGGCTTATTGACTCACGCGCACCGGTCTTCGGTCGCGCACGCACGGAGGGCGATTGGCAGATGATCAGCGGCTGCGTGCTTTGCTTTTCGGAGATTTCAGTTTTACGACGGGGTACACGGGGGTAAACCGGCGGGTGGTTGCCATATGGTCACCTCTGAGATGGCTGACCCTTCCCGCAATATCGGCCGGGCTTTCTGATTGCTCTCGCGTCTTCCGATCTTAGGGCTGCGGAATGTCTACGAAATCACAGAATTCGTCCTCGACCGTTGGTTTATAAAACCACGATACAGCTCGCGCACCCGAGACCAATCAAGCTGTTAGATGCTTCGGCATCGCCAGCAGAGGGCGCTGGAATGCAACAGAGTGCGCGTAGTCGGGGACAGTTCGGGGGCAGTGCCTCCGAATGGAGTATTCCATTTTCCTCGGGTTTATGTCCCTCAGCTAATGTAGGCCCCGGCAATCTGGCAGCCGGTGCCAGCGACGATGGCAATGAGCCCCAGCCATCCCAGGGTCCGATATATCTTGTCGACAATGGGCGGCTCGCTGCTGCTTTCGGTGGTGATGAAGTCGCCGCCGCCGGAGGTGCTGATGCGGTATGGCATGCCGTACCGGAATAGGAGAATGACGCCGAACAGGCAGAGCAATAGGCCGGTCGTATTCCAGGCAAAGGGTGTAGCTAGCGCCAGTAACTTTTCTTTCATAGGAATCGTCCAGTGCGGAATTTGGCGAAGGTATCAGATGTCGTCCCGTGTCTTAAGCTCCACGGCTTCTTTTAACGCCCTCGGGCGGGCGGCGTGGGGTCTAAGGTCTATGAAGCAGACGGGCGTTCAATAAAGCCTGGTCGCAGACCCTGTGGCTATTATCCAGATGGCATGCACGGTCATCCCCCAGCCTAGAACCGCCGCCGCCACGAAGCGGGTTTCCCTATCTCGCAGCACTCTCATCATGGGGGCTCCGTTTTGCGTATGGGGCGGTGATTTGCGATTCGCCGTCAGGCCTGCGTGGTCAAGCTAAACCGACATCTTGGCCCTTGCCCTCAACCAGAATGTTTCATCGGTGGATAGGACCTCGACCTTGCACTTCCGCGAATCCGAGGATGATAGATGGTCTCCGTAAAAAACGGAGTGATTCGCATGAAGCAATTGCTGAAACGCTGGTGGGACGGGAAGTATGTGCCGCCGCGCAATGACCCCAACGGTTTCGTATTCATTCTGCAAGGGGACTACGAAAGGCATTGGACTTCTAAGGCCGCGCACGTCGTGGCCGGCTTCTGGCTGAAGTACTGGCAGTGGAGCATCGGAATCGCGGTGACACTTTTCCTAGGTTTGAGGCGCTAGAGTGTTCGTTACTTATTTTGACGAAGTGAAGGCCCAGCCAGCGCAGGGTCAAAACTACTACTTCGTGGGTGGTATTTGCGTGCCCATGGAAAAAATCATGGAAATTGAGGGCCAGCTCAATGCTCTCGCAACGGAATTATTCGGGTTTGCTGATCTCACGCCGGAGACCTGTTTTCACGCAAGACTGATCCATTTCAAAAAGGGGCCGTTCTCCGCGCTGGATTTCCCAGCCAGGCTCGACGTTTTGAACCGGCTTACGAAGATCCTCGCGGAAGCCCCCGTTCGTCGGGTGTACGCTGCGATCGACTATGAAAAGCTGAAGGCTAAGCAAAGGATCGCCGAAATCGCCTTCGCCCACTTTTGCGAACGGGTTGAAATGGCGATGGGGGCGAACGAGCAAACCATCCTGATCGGAGACTTAGATAATCAGGAGTTCAAGAATATGATTGCTGACTTTGCCCGTTACCGGGTGAAGGGTACGCCATGGGATTGGGGCATCAAGATCAGCAGC
This sequence comes from Bradyrhizobium genomosp. III, assembly GCF_000261705.1. Lineage (NCBI taxonomy): Bacteria > Pseudomonadati > Pseudomonadota > Alphaproteobacteria > Hyphomicrobiales > Nitrobacteraceae > Bradyrhizobium > Bradyrhizobium genomosp. III. The sequence goes on from NZ_AJQF01000015.1 coordinate 81,383, forward strand.
ATCGTGGACTCAGTGCATTTTGCGCGCTCCCATCATTCGCGAATGATCCAGCTTGCCGACATTTACCTCTATACTGTGTCCCATCGTTACGGCAGCCGAAAAGGGGGTTTTGCGGACGCTTACTCAAAAATACTGGCAGAGCACGATTTGTTTCCAACACGCTATAAGGTGTGGCCTCAGAGCTAGAAAGCGCCATGACTATTCAGGAATGGATCAAGTTCGCCCTCCAAAGCAATGTTGTGGCCGCCCTAGTGGTTGGGAGTTTCGGCGTCCTAACGCTTTGGCTAGGCCTTGGGAAGTTTCGGTCAGAAAAGTGGTGGGAGCGAAAGGCGGCTGCGTATGTGGCCGTGATCGAAGGACTGCACGGAATGCACGCTTACACCAAAGCAATCATTGACGAAGCTTCATCGGACTACGAGCTTTCCGATGAATACAAAAAGGCTTTAGGGGAAGCGAGTATGGCCGGCAACGCCGAAGTGAGAAAGGCGGCGACGATCGGTCCGCTGCTGATGAGCAGACATGCGTCAGAGGTTCTTGCTTGGCTGGTGAGAGAGCTAGACGCTCAAGAGGTCGATGAACCGGTTATCGACTATCACCACGCTCGCCTTTTCATTCTAGAAAACGCACTCGTCAAATTGAGGTATCAAGCCAAAAGGGACTTACGCACCTAAGGAACGCACCCACTGATTTGCTAATAAAGGGGCGCCGAGACCTCAAGCTCTCATAGCCTAAAGGCGACTGAACGATGCTGAAAGCCGCAGCGCTTTTGTTGCCAATACAGGTAGAGTCTCGCGGCGCGTTACTGGGTCCACGCCCTAGTCAGGCAAGATGCTCTCAAAATGGTCCGTCAGAAATTCTGGAGCTTCCTTCTTTAACTGTGCGAAATCTGATGGCAATTCATAGCGGGAGCGATCGTTAGTCGACTTATAGCGCACGACATTGTTCTGAAGGTAATTTGCAATAGGATGAAACGATTGGTCGACATCGCGGTTAACGCGCCGCGTGACGGGCCAAGGACAACAAAGGCGCCAGTACTTGTTAGCGTACTCATAGTGGATACGAACAGGGTCCGCGGGATCCAGCTTGCAATTCAATTTTCGACATGCTGCTAGATCAAAACTTAAGCGCGTCTTTGCCAATACTCTATCGATCATAGTTATCAATGCTATGTTCCCGAGGGTCCTCTCCGCATAGGCGCCGCCGACGTCAGAGTGCACGCCCGGCATCCATATCTGCTCCATCCAAGAGACGGCCGATTCTTCTACCCCGGTCCACATGATTGGCCGGAAAAAGGACCTTGTTTCGTCCATTGCCAGGATCTGCACCGCATTCTTAACGTTCGCTTGCAGTCTGCCCCTTTGAAGTCGTAGCCGTTGAGCGGCCGCTGCCCAGCCATGGCCGCCAGACACGGTTTCGTAGACGCCCACGAATTCAATCGTCGGGTGGGCGTCGGAACAAAGGGACTTGTAATCTGCTATTTTCTGTTTGGCCCGCGGACCATCATCCCTCAAACCAGGCTCTAAAACCTCCTGCTCACCGAGATAGTCAGCCCAAATGTCCGCAAAACTATTGATATATTTATCTTCGAGAATTCCTTTCGCCAAAAGTCCAGTTAATGCCCGGGCAACTACCGCCCCTCTGGAAAAGCCGAAGATGTAGATTCTATCGTTTGGTTGATAGTTTGAGCAAATATTCACGTACAGATCTGCAATCAGAACATCGATCCCATTTGCAAATCCTCCGTCGATATACCGTCTTATTCCGCCAATTGCGCCAAGACCTCTGCTGTAGTGCACTATTTGCGCGTGACCATCAGTAGCATCGGCGTTCAGCAATGTGTTCATTCGATAAACGTTCGAATAAACGTCAAGCGTGTTTCCACTCCCGGCCCAGAGCCAAGTGCCGTCGATGAAATAGATTAGGTGTCGATAGCCGCCTTTCCGGAGTGTCGCCATTTCCAACCCTCACCAACGAATGAAGCAAAGCCGCATCTCGTTGCAGCAGACGAGGCTGGGATATTGCGCGAGCGATGCAGGCAGACAGTATTCCAGTGTTCTACCACTTGAAAAAAATCTGCCTGCTAGGAAGCGGTTGGCCAAGACCTATTAAGCAGCCAATGGCAGGTCCGCCGTGTCGCGATCAATCTTGCCAAGCGTAGCTTCTCGCTGAGCTATCAATTCTGTCAGCTGTTTTCGAAGGTTGATATCGCCACCATCTGTCGGCACCTTAATCGGGTCGATCCCCTTTGCTACTAGCTCATCGATGCTAGACTTCAATTTCGCGATTGCGCGATCGTATCCAGCTGCGACCTCGTTCTTTGCACCGGATCGACCTTGAGCGCCCGCGGCTTTCATGCCACCGATAACCGCTTCAATTTCTGCTCTCATGCGCGAGCCGATGCTGTCACCCTCGCTCTTCAGCTGCTCTCCCGCCTCTTTTAGCTTAGCAGTCTCTGCTCTAACGTTTACTACCGTGATTTGCGGCAATTTGAGATCCCACTTGACTGTCTCCATTTTAAATTCAGGCAGATCAAGTTTAATATCCTGACGCTTCATCTTAACTGAAGGAAGATCAAATATAATCTTTTGTTCCTCCAGGAACGGCTCTGGAACAGAAACGATTATAGGCTTCCACTCGATCTTAAACGGCCCATGAAATTCCGGATACTCTCCGACTTTCCGGTCCACCATGCGAACTGATGGTGTATGAAATATGATGGTTTGACGCTCAGAGAATACCTCTGGCAGATCGAGCGATATCGTTGTCGATCGCATGGTGACAGAGGGAACATCAAAGATGATGTCTTCGTCTTTCCAATCGATCTTGAAGTCGATACCGATCGCGGCTCCTCCATCACTAGGTTTTTCGTAGTCATCGACAAGTCGTTGAGCCCGCTTCTTCAAATCTTCTAATTGGGGGCTGTATCGGTCTTTAATAATCTGAATTTGCTCTTGGATCGTGGGCATATAATTTCTCCTTTTAATACACGCCTTGATTAATATCACATTTCCGCGCAATCCGAAAGCGTATACAACGACAGCTTTTATTCCCTAATGCTCTCCCTTTGGGTTGTGGGAGGTCGCGTCGTTTGTCAGTCATTGTTCCTCGAGTTCGCGCTTTTCGCGCAAACAAACACCAAGCCCATTCGCCCATTTTTCATGTGCCTGCGAAGTCGAAGCGCTAACATTGGCTGCCGCTCGGCCAGTGTTTTCGCGAGCGGATCCATCCTCTGCCGTGCGACCATCGATCGAAAACTAAGTCCCGCACGTCAAAAAATTCGCACAGCTCACGACTGGCGGCTTCACGGCTAGATTGGAGGAGCTTCTGCCGTGGAACTGGCGACGCCGATCGGTCGCAGCAGAGGCAGCATAACCACTCTTGGCAGAATGCACCGTCTATCGGGTAGGCGGCACTCGCCGCGCTGCGCATTCACGCTGTACCCAAGCTCCGAAACCTCCTCGTGCTCCAAGAGGCTTGCTCTCGGCGAGCATTGCATCTGATGCTTTCATTTCGGAAGTCAGAAGTGTTATCGAACTGATGTCGGGTGTCGAAGTTTAAGGCCGTTTGAGCCTTCAGAATCCTCATATTCCCGCACGCGAGTTCGGCGATGCTGGATAAAAAACCGTGTATCGGAGTTTGATCGCTTAGGAGCTTTGACAAATCAGCGGCTTTTGCGGGAAGAGCGAGCTAGGAGGGAAGCTTGATCGATTCCACACAGGCCTTCTTCAAGCGCGACAATTGTGCGTGTGAATAGAGCCCGAACGTGATCCCGACCTCGCTCTCGTGCCCCATGATGTCTGCCACGACGTTCTCGCGATGTCCGGCATCCTCCGCCTTAGTCGCGAACCAGCGTCTAAAGCTATGGAAGTTTACCTTCGACCGTCGTGCGCCTGGCCTCTTGTCGTGCACGCCGAGTTTCTTACGGTAGTAGGTAAACCGCTTCGAGAGCGCCATGGTCCGGTTGCCATCCCAACCGGTGTCCTGAAAATCGAGAAACAGATAAGCTGCTGCGTCGCGCTTCCCCACAAGTTTTGCAATCATCGGCCGGAGACCCGAATGAATGGGAATGGTCCGAACGCCCGCGGCAGATTTGCTCCGAGTGATGCTGAAAGTGTTGTCGCGGCAATCCCCGACGCGGAGCTGTCCGATCTCGTCAAGGCGCATTCCGGATAGCGCCGAAATCCTCATAACATTGGCCATGTCGGGATCTGCCGGGCCCGCGAGAAGAGTGCGAATCTCATCATCTGTGAACGGCCGCTCGGGACCCATTGGACCATCCGGGGCTATCCTGTGTGCTTTGGCCTTGGGAAGCGACTTCCGCATCCACGGGTTCGATTTCACGCCGAAGCTCTTCTCCAGCCAAGTCCAATATTGCCGCAACGCGGATAGCTTCTTGTTGGCCGTTTTGAAGTGAACGCCAGCTTTGACGAAAGCCTCATCGCGGAAGTCGGCGGCAACTCGATCGGTTGTGGTCTCGATGAAGAAACCTTGGCTGGCCTTTGTGCACCATTCTTTGAACTGCGCTAGCGCGGTGCGGGCGTCGGCTTTGGTGCGCTCGCTATAAGTCGAGGCCGCCAGCCACCGTTCAACGTAGAGGTCCGCGGGCGTGGCCTTTGCGGACGCCAGTTGGACGAATTCGGTGGCCTGCTTAGTGGCTGCTCGGGGCTCCTCGAAAGGGTGGTAGTCGTCCCGGGTGCCGCCGGCTGAGACATCGATCTCCTGAGCCCGGTCCCATATCTGATACATGAGGTCATTGCGTCGCGCCGCATCCGCTCGGACGAACTCGTCCCGGAGCGCCATGGCCTCCAGGAGTATCGGATTGTGATCCTCCGGGCCGGGCGTCCGGTGCTTGGCAATCTCAGACTTCAAATCCGCAACGGCATTCCAGCGGGCAACGCGGGCCGCCCGGAGGTCGGTAGTCTCCAGGGACTTCAGAAGCCGCTTCTTCCCAATGACCTGCCGTAACGTCCTGGGGACCTCAGCGACGGCGTACCATGTCGTCCCTTCGCCCCGGGGCTGAGTTAGGTACCGCCGATCGCCGCCACCTTTTTTCGCTCTGACAACAATGTTCACTTAGCCCGCCCCTAACAGTGCCCCCAACGGGTTGCCCCTAACGCGGAAGCTGATATAGGCCTACAGCGACGCGTTTTCTAGCATTTCAGACCCTTTCGCGTAGGGTCCAGGTTCCCCAGCCAGTTCCAGGCACGCCCAAAGGTCAAGATCTCGAGGCCCCTCGGTGACGGTGACCGTCCACGGGCCGCGCCGCCGGTCGCGACCGTTTGCCTCATCTGAAATCGCATTTCCCCGGTCGGATCGCCGTTCTCTGCATCGTCCTTGGGTCACACAACTCAAGGAGATCCCTGATGCCCTATGTCGATGGTTTCGTTCTGGCTGTGCCGAAGGACAAGATCGAGGCCTACAAGACGCTGTCGACGACCGCCTGCGCGCTCTGGATGGAGCACGGCGCGCTCGATTATGTCGAATGCGTCGCTGACGATGTCCCCTATGGCGAACTCACCTCGTTTCCGCGCGCGGTGATGGCGAAGGAGGATGAGGTCGTGGTGTTCGCCTGGATCGTCTATCGCGACCGGGAGACCCGCGATGCCGTCAACAAGAAGGTGATGGCGGACCCGCGGCTGAAGATGGAGGGCATGCCGTTCGACGGCAAGCGCATGATCTATGGCGGCTTCACGACATTGCTCAGGGCGAGCGACGTCGTCAGCTGAGAGGCGGGGGAGAAAGCCTATCTCGGAGGTGCGCGGTCGACTTCGGCCTGCAACAGCGGGCAGCCGGCGAGCCGCGCCTCCATCACCGAATACACGCTGCTGATCGACACGGCTGCTGCACGTCACCGTCACCATGCACAATGACCAGCGGCTCGACGGCGACGCGCAGATGGCGCGGCAGTAACGGGGACTTGCGTTACTTGATCTTGTCGTAGGCGGCCGCGAAATCGCCCAGCGGCATCGGGATCGCGATCGTCTCCTTGGCCATGTTCTGGAAGGAGACCTTGAGCTGCTTGCCCGACCGCAAGGCGGCAAGCAGGTCCGGCGCGATCGGCGCCGAGGCGTAGCAGCCGCGGTTCTCGCAGGTCTGGATCTGCAAATCGACCGTCTTTCCCTCGTCGACCTGGAGCTTGGCGCCGATGGGAAGGTTGAGGCCGAGCGGCAATTGCAGCAGCGCCACCGGCGTGCGGGTGTCGGGCGCGATGCGGATGTTGATCAAAACGATGGTCTGGCCGGTCTTGGTCAGCACCGCGTTCTGCTCCATCGCGCATTCGAGCGGCGCGTCGCGGCTGACGCTGGTGCAACGCACGATCCAGCCGGGCTGTTGTGCCGGCGCGCCGTCAGCCTGTGGCTGCGTCGGAGCCGGCGCGGGCTGTGCCGCCGGAGCGGGGGCGTTCTTCTTGGCCTGTTGGGCATACGCGGCGCCCAAGGGCAACAGGACAGCTGCGGCGAGGGCGACAAGTCTGGATTGCATGAGCATGGCGAGACCGCGTTGGCGTGAACCGGGGGCCTCGCTGTAGCGTCGCCGGAAGCGCCGTGCAAGCCGCTACTCGGCGGCTTCCTTAACGGTGCCGTGCTCGACCGTCTCGCCGCCTTCGCCGTCACCCGAACGGCCCCAGCCCGAGAACCAGTTGTTGAGCTCGTCGAGATAGAGATAGACCACCGGCGTGGTGAACAGCGTCAGCGCCTGGCTGACGATCAGGCCGCCGACCATGGCGTAGCCGAGCGGCTGGCGGATCTCGGCGCCGGTGCCGTGGCCGAGCATCAGCGGCACGCCGCCGAGCAGCGCGGCCATCGTCGTCATCATGATCGGGCGGAAGCGGAGCAGGGCGGCCTGGCGGATCGATTCCGCCGGCGTCTTGTGCTCGTCGCGTTCGGCGGCGATGGCGAAGTCGACCATCATGATGCCGTTCTTCTTCACGATGCCGATCAGGAGAATGATTCCGATCAAGGCAATGAGGCTGAAGTCGAATCCGGCCGCCATCAGGATCAGAAGCGCGCCGACGCCTGCCGAGGGCAGGGTCGACAGAATCGTGATCGGATGGATGTAGCTCTCGTAGAGGATGCCGAGGATCAGGTAGACCACGACGAGCGCGGCAAGGATCAGCAGCGGCACGGTGCCGAGCGATTGCTGGAACGCCTGCGCGGTGCCCTGGAAGCTCGAGTTCAGCGTCGGCGGCGCGCCGAGATCTGCCATCGCCTTCTGCACGGCTTCCGTCGCCTGACCGAGCGCGACGCCCTGGCCGAGGTTGAAGCTGATGGTGATCGCCGGGAACTGGCCCTGGTGGCTGATCGAGAGCGGGCGGACCGGATCGGTGGTCCAGGTCGCGAACGTCGATAGCGGCACCTGGTCGCCCGTCAGCGGCGACTTCAGATAGAGCTTGTTCAGGCTGTCGAGATTGCCCTGCATCTCCGGCAGGATCTCCAGGATCACCTTGTAGGTGTTGAGCTGGGTGAAATACTGCGTGATCTGCCGTTGTCCGAAGGCGTCATACAGCGTGTCGTCGATCAGCTGCGGCTGGATGCCGTAGCGCGCGGCGGTGTCGCGGTTGATCTTGAGCTGGACCGTGGTGCCCTGGGTCTGCTGGTCGGTCGCGACGTCGCGCAGCTCCGGCAGCGTCTGCATCTTGGCGAGGATTTTGGGCGCCCATTCGTTGAGCTCGTCCAGATTGGCGTCCTGCAGCGTGAATTCGAACTGCGTACGCGTCGGCCGTCCGCCGAGGCGCACGTCCTGGGCTGCCTGCATGTAGACGCGGGCGCCCTCGACCTTGTCGAACTGGGGACGCAGTCGCGCGATGATCTGCTGAGCCGAGGCATCGCGCTTGTCGCGAGCCTTCAGAGTGATGAATATGTTGCCGTTGTTGCCGGCGCGGCCGCTGCCGCCGATCGACATGGCGACGCTGGCAACATCGGGATCGGCGAGGATGATCTTGCCGAGCTGTTCCTGACGCCGGGTCATCTCCTTGAACGAAATGTCCTGCGAGGCTTCCGAAGTCGCCGTGATCAGGCCGACATCCTGCTGCGGGAAGAAACCCTTCGGGATCAGGACGAACAAATAGATCGACAGTCCGAGCGTGGCGAAGAAGATCGCCAGCGTGGTGCGCCGCCAGGCCAGGGCGTGGTCGAGAACGTATTCGTAGCCGCGCAGCATCGCGTCGAAGGCGCGCTCGCTCCATTGATAGAACCGGCCGTGGCGCACCTCGCCATGGGCGCGCAGGAAGCGCGAGGCCATCATCGGCGTCAGGGTCAGCGACACGAACATCGAGACGAAGATGGTCATCGCCAGCACGACGGCGAATTCGCGGAACAGGCGCCCGATGATGCCGCCCATCAAGAGCAGCGGAATCAGCACTGCGACCAGCGAGATGCTGATCGACACGATGGTGAAACCGATTTCCTTCGAGCCGCGGAAGGCCGCCGCCATCGGCGATTCGCCTTCCTCGATGTAGCGCGTGATGTTCTCGAGCATCACGATGGCATCGTCGACGACGAATCCGACCGCGATGGTGAGTGCCATCAGCGATAGATTGTCGAGGGAATAGCCGACGACCCACATCAGCGCGCAGGCGCCGAGCAGCGCCAGCGGAACCGTGATGGCCGGAATGACGGTGGCCCAGAAGCTGCGCAGGAAGATGAAGATGACCATGACCACGAGGGCGATGGTCAGCAGCAGCGTGAACTGGACGTCCTCGACGGCGGCGCGGATGGTCGTTGTGCGGTCGCTGATGAGCTCGATCTTGATGGCGGGCGGGATCGCGGCCACGAGGCGAGGCAGGGTGGCCTTGATCCGATCGACGGTCTCGATGACGTTGGCGCCCGGCTGCTTGAATATCACCAGGAACACGCCACGCTTGCCGTTGGCCCAGGCCGCCTGCTTGGCGTCTTCAGCGGCGCTGACCGCCTGGCCGATGTCGCGGATTCGCAATGGAGCGCCGTTGCGATAGGCGATGATGACGTCGTTCCAGTCCTTCGCGTGCGTGAGCTGGTCGTTGGCGTAGATCGTGTAAGCGCGCTTCTCGCCGTCGATATTGCCCTTCGGACTGTCGACCGTGGTGATCGCGATCTGGCTGCGTACGTCCTCCATCGACAGGCCCTTGGCGACCAGCTTCGCCGGATCGACCTGGACGCGGATCGAGGGTTTCTGCTGGCCGCCGATGAAGACCTGGGCGACGCCGGAGAGCTGGCTGATCTGCTGGGCGAGCTGGGCGTCGACCGCGTCGCTGACGCTGGTCAGAGGCAACGTCTCCGATGTCGCAGACAGCAGCAGGATCGGCGCATCCGCCGGGTTGACCTTGCGGTACGTCGGCGGCGACGGCAGGTTCTTCGGCAGCTGGCCGCTGGCGGCGTTGATGGCGCCCTGCACGTCATTGGCGGCGCCGTCGATGCTGCGGTTGAGATCGAACTGGATGGTGATCGACGCCGTGCCGAGATAGCTCGTCGAGGTCATCTGGGCGATGCCGGGAATCTGGGCGAACTGGCGCTCCAGCGGCTGCGCCACCGACGAAGCCATCGTCTCGGGGCTACCGCCCGGCAAATTGGCGGTGATCTGGATGGTCGGGAAGTCGACCTGCGGCAGCGGTGCGACCGGGAGCAGGGGATAGGCGACGAGACCGACGAAGAGGATGCCGGCCATCAGCAGCGAGGTGCCGATGGGATAACGGATGAAAGGTGCCGAAATCCCGCCCTCGGTCATTCCTGTCGTACCTTGTTCTGGGCCGGGTTCGAACTCGCCACCGTCGTCGAGACGAGGCTTCCGGGCTGCACCTTGAACTGGCCGCCGGTGATCACCTGCTGACCGGCGCTCAGCCCTTCTTCGATGACCGAATGTCCGTCGATGGCGTAGCTGACCTTGACCTTGTGCACCTCGGCCTTGTTGTCCTGATTGACGGTATAGGCGTAGAGGCCATTGGTCGAATGCTGGACCGCGTCATCCGGAACCACGGTCGCATCCTTCAGCGTCCGCACCAGAAGCCGCGTCAAGACCGACTGGCCCGGCCACAGCGTGTGGTCCTTGTTGTCGAACACCGCCTTGAGCCGGATCGTTCCGCTGCTGGTGTCGACCTGGTTGTTGATGACCGCAAGCTTGCCCTCGGCCAGCGTCTTCTTGCCGTCGGTGGTGAAAGCGATCACCTTGAGCGCGCCGCTCTTCTGCCCTTCGGTGATATAGGGCAGCTGGTCTTCCGGCGCGGTGAAGATCACGGAGATCGGCTCGACCTGCGAGATCGTGACGATGCCCGTCTGCGTCGAGGCGTTGACGATGTTGCCGATGTCGACCTGGCGCAGGCCGGCGACGCCGGTGATCGGCGCCTTGACCTGGGTGTAGTCGAGCTGGGTCTGGGCGTTGGCGATCGCGGCTTCGTCGGCGGCGATCTGGGCGGTGAGCTGGGCGACGGTCGAGCGCTGGGTGTCGACCCGCTGGGCGGTGGCGAATTCGCCGAGCTTCATGGCGCGCTGAAGCTCGAGATTGGCGTTGGCCAGACTAGCCTCGTCCTGCGCCTTCTTGGCCTTGGCCTGGTCGAGCGTGGCTTGATAGGGACGGGGATCGATCGAGACCAGAAGCTCGCCCTGCTGGACGATCTGGCCTTCGCGGAAGGCGAGCTTGTCGATCTGGCCATCCACGCGGGTGCGGACTTGCACGGTGTTGAACCCCTGAACCGTGCCGAGACCGGTCAGATAGACCGGGAAGTCGACCTTCTGGACCGGGGCAACGCTGACGGGGACGGCGGGCGGGCGGGGCGGACCCTTCTGGGCGGTCTGGGTTTTTCCAGCCTGGGAGGCGCCGAATTTCTGCCAACCATAGTAACCCGCGGAGGCCACGGCCGCGATGATCAGAATCCAGAGGATCGGCCGGGACTTTTTCATATCGTCTCGTGTCGGCTCTTGTGCCCTCAGCTACGAATTATGGGGCAATCGTAGGGTTCCATAAGCGTTTGTATAATACACGCCAAGTTCCAGTGTAAACAGCACTATCAGTTGAGAATCCTAAACAATTGGAAAGCTTTGCACCGTCTGGGCAGTGGTCTGGCACGGCGGTGTGCAGTGCTGCATTTTCCCGGCAGACGCGATCGGCGGGCAAACCTCAAGCAGCACTCCCAGACGGTGTGCTCGGGCCGAATGGTGCGGGCCGAGCCGCCAGTCGGTATCGTAACAAGAATGGTTCTAAGTCGGGCGGAAGCCGTTTCGGTTGTCAGGAATTTCGGCATCGTCCATATCGGCGCCGCCACAAAGGGAGCGCAGGATGGACGAGCTGAACGGCAAGCTGATCGCGTGTCAGATTCTGATCACGGGATTGATCGCGCGTGTCGCCAATGAGCAGCGCGATCCCTTGCGCTTCCTCACCGACTTCCGGGACGAGATCAAAGCCGTCGTGAACGGCGTCAACATCGCCGGCATGGACAGCACTGATCGCGTGCGCGCTGTTGCGCTGAAAACCGTCGACGAATTGTTTTCGCTGATGAAGCCGCCGAGCAGCGATTGATGCTGTGAGCGAGACCGCCGATTGCCCAGCATCGGCGCGTTGTCTTTTAGAACGAGTCCAATATCAGTTTAGAACGATTTCAAACTGTAGTTTAGAATTGTTTTGAACTGGACTGATTCAAGGGTTCTTGCGAGGCGCTCGCATTGACCCGCTATTTTGTGGTCGATACCAACACTCATCGTTCGTCGAAGTGAATGAGCGAACAGGAAGATGGGGCGTTTGGTAATGGGGCAGGTGGTCGCACCGAAGTCGTTGCGTTCGGTCGCAGCATTCGGTCTGGTGGATGAAAAGTTCGCAGGCGTTTCCGGCAAGAAGGTCTCCGCAGTTGCGAGCTTGATCGCGGTGGCGTCGGTGTCGAGCGGCGCGCAGGCGCAGCAGTCGAACCTGCCGCCGGTGACGGTCGATGCTCCCGTCGAACGTCCGCGTCCAACGTCGTCGAAGCCCTCGCCGGAGCAGGTCCGCGCCCGCAATGCGATTCGCCGCGCCGCGCAGCGCGAGCAGGCGGCTCAGCAGACGGCGCCGACCACACCGTCAGGCGCTCCCGACGGCAATCCCTATGCGGATCCGGCCGCGCCCTACAAGGTCGACCACGTCCAGGCCAGCGGCAAGTTTCCCGAGAAGATGCTGAACACGCCCAAGTCGATCACGGTGCTCAGCAAGGAAGTGCTCGAGGACAAGAACGCGACGACGCTGAAGGAGATCGGGCGCTCGACCGCGGGCGTGACGCTGGGCTCGGGCGAGGGCGGCAACGCGTTCGGCGACCGTTTCTTCATCCGCGGCTTCGATGCGCGCAACGACGTGTTCATCGACGGCATCCGCGATCCCGCCGTGTCCATCCGCGAGAACTTCTTCACCGAGCAGATCGAGATTCTGCGCGGTCCCGCGTCCTCCTATGCCGGCCGCGGCACCGCCGGCGGCGCCATCAACATCGTCACCAAGCAGGCGGGCGATCGCAATTTCCAGCGCATGGATACCGAGTTCGGGACCGACTACACAAAGCGCGTCACGCTCGACGTCAACCAGGTCATCGATCCCACCTTCTCGGTGCGCACGGGCGGCCTGTTCCAGGACGCCAACGTCGCCGGCCGCAATTATGTGACCGACAATCGCTGGGGCTCCTTCATCTCGACCAAGTACACCCCGACGAGCGACATCAAGATCACCACGAACTACGTCCACACCGACCTCAGCGGTCTGCCGGATTTCGGCGTGCCCTATTACAGGCAGGGCAATGTGCCGGTGACCTCGGCTGGTATTCCGCGCGGCAACTGGTACGGCTTCCTCAATCGCGACTTCCAGACGGCGCGGCAGGATTTCGGCACCGGCACGATCGAGTACAAGGTCAACGAGGCCATCACGCTGACCAGCAAGGTGCGCGGCGAGCATTCGGTGCTCAACTATATCGGCACGCTGCCGCAGAACCCGATTACGACCAGCCCCAATCCGATGCTCTGGACCACGACGGCGAGCGCGCAGAGCCGCTACCAGAACGTGGACGTGTGGACCAATCAGAACGAGGCGACGTTCAAGCTCGACACCGGCGGGGTCAAGCACACCGCGGTGTTCGGCGTCGAATATTCGAACGAGAACATCTCGATCGACCGCTACGCCGGCCTCGCGTCAGAGCTGGCCGGAAGCCCGTTCACGAGCACCGGTGCCGTCACGGGGGTCAATCTCTACTCCCCGCAATACACCAACATTCCCTTCGGCATTCCGGGGCTCGTCGGAAATCCGACGCGCTATGGCGTCAACACCAGCAGCGTGTACGTCATGGACACCGCGAACTGGCAGGACACGATCATCGTCAACGGCGGTATCC
>NZ_AJQF01000016.1:0-7362 GCF_000261705.1 Bradyrhizobium genomosp. III
GTCGACGAACTCGGCCTACCTCAAGCAGAACAACGATCTCGTCAATTACAACGTTGGCGCGGTCTACAAGCCGATGTCGATCGGCAGCGTCTACGCAGCCTACGCGACCTCGGCCAATCCGTTCGGCTCGGAGCTTGACGCGACCGGCACCGACTACGGCGGCGTTCCCGCCAACTCGACCATCCTGCTCGGACCCGAGCGCAACAAGGCGATCGAGGTCGGTACCAAATGGGAGCTTGCCGATCGCCATCTGCTGGTGACCGGCGCGCTGTTCCAGACCACCAAGGACAACGCGCGCGAAACCGTCAACGGCCTGCTTACCTCGGGCGCCGCCTACAGGATCCAAGGCATCGACATCGAAGCCGAGGGTAAGATCACGGATCGCTGGAGCATCTTCGGCGGCCTGGTGTTGATGCAGTCCAAGGTCACGCAGAGCGGCGTTGCCTCGAACATCGGCCTGCAGCTTGCCAATATCGCCCACCAGTCGTTCAGCATGCTGACCAAATACAAGTTCGACGACGGCTGGGAGCTTGGCGGACAGGCGGTGTATCGCTCGAAGGTCTATGGCGGCACGTTCGCGGCCAACACCAACGAGCTGCCGAGCTATTGGCGCTTCGATGCGTTCGTCGAGAAGAAGATCGACAAGAACTGGACGATGAAGTTCTACGCCCAGAACCTGACCAACAAGCTGTATTACGACTCGTTCTATCGCAGCGCCGTGCCGTTCGTCGCAGTCGCGCCGGGCCGGGCGTTCTACCTCGTGACGACGGCGAAGTTCTGATCATGTTGACGTGCCTGCCTGGCGTTCTCAGCAAGGATGATGTGGCGGATTTCCGCCGCATCATGGACGCCAGCGCATGGGAGGACGGCCGGTCCACCGCCGGCGCGCAGTCGGCCATGGTCAAGCGCAACGAGCAATTGCCACCGGACAGCGAAGTCGCGCGAAAACTCGGCAACCGCATCATCTCGGCGCTGACGTCGAACCCGCGCTTCATCGCGGCGGCAATTCCGCTCCAGATCTTCCCGCCGCTGTTCAACCGCTATGCGGCGGATAGCGGCCACCATTTCGGCCTGCATGTCGACAATGCGATCCGCGGCGACCGTCTGACCGGCCTTCGCATCCGCACGGACCTGTCGGTGACGCTGTTTCTCGCCGAGCCGGAAGAGTACGACGGTGGCGAACTTGTGATCGAGGACACTTACGGCTCGCACGAAGTCAAGTTGCCAGCCGGCGACTGCGTGCTCTATCCCTCGACCAGCCTCCACCTCGTCACGCCGGTGACCAGGGGAACACGGGTTGCGTCTTTCTTCTGGCTGCAGAGCATGATACGGGACGATCAAGCCCGGAGCATGATCTTCGACCTCGATACCGCGATTCAGGCGCTGGTGGACCGGCTCGGGCGTGACGATCCCGAAACGGTCAAATTGACGGGTATCTATCACAACCTCATTCGCTACTGGGCCGAAGTATGAAGACCATGACCTCTAGAGCAAGCCTTGCCGCAGCCTTGATGCTGGCGGCCGCCTGGCTCGCATCCCCCGTTTCGGCCCAGACACAACCCCCCTCGGCACCGGCGCAGTCGACGGCTCAGCCGGCCCCGGCCGGTCCGGCTCCGGCGGCGCCCGCGGCCACCACGCCTGCGGTCCCGGCGCCTTCGGCTTCGACGGCAGCCACCCCGGTTGCTCCGACGGTGCCCTCCGCGGCCGCCGTTTCGACCACCGCCAAGCCTGATGCGGCGGCTGGCATCGCGCCGGCGATGAAGGAATTGTCACCCTGGGTGATGTTCATGTCGGCGGACGTCATCGTGAAGGCGGTGATGATCGGGCTCGCCTTCGCATCGCTGATGACCTGGACCGTCTTCATCGCCAAGTCGATCGAGCTGTCGGTCGCATCCTCCAAGCTTCGTTCGGCGCTGAAGAAGGTTGCGGAGACGCGCTCCCTCGCCGAAGCGCAGATGGCGCTCGGAGCCAAGGAGGGCATCCTGCCGTCGTTCCTGGCGGCGGCGCTGCGCGAGGCGCGGATGTCGGCCGGCCTGTCCAGCGACGCCGGCATCAAGGAGCGCGCGGCCTCCAGCTTTTCCGAGATCGTGCGCGCCGAGGCGCGGCGGATCCGCATCGGCATGGGCGTGCTCGCGACCATCGGCTCGACCTCGCCCTTCGTCGGCCTGTTCGGCACGGTCTGGGGCATCATGAACAGCTTCATCGGCATCTCGAAGTCGCAGACCACGAACCTCGCGGTCGTCGCGCCCGGCATCGCCGAGGCGCTGCTCGCCACCGCGATCGGCCTCGTCGCCGCGATCCCGGCCGTCATCATCTACAACCACTTCTCGCGCGTGACGAAGGGCTATCTCGAGCTCGTCAGCCGCGCCTCGGGTGCCGCGGGGCGGCTGCTCTCGCGTGATCTCGACCGCAGCCACGGCAGCGTGCATTCGCGCGCGGCGGAGTGAGCCATGGGCGTTTCGCTCGCAGACAACGATGACGACGACGATTTCTCGGAAACGCATGACATCAACGTCACGCCGTTCATCGACGTCATCCTGGTGCTGCTGATCATCTTCATGGTCGCAGCTCCGCTCTCCACGGTCGACCTGCCGATCGATCTGCCGACGTCGAGCGCGACGCCGCAGAAGAAACCGGACAAGCCGACCTATCTCAGCATCAAGCCCGATCTGACGCTCGCCCTCGGGCAGAATCCGGTTCACCGGGCCGAGCTGATCGGGACGCTCGACGGACTGTCCGACATGAGCAAGGACAAGTACGTCTTCCTGCGCGCCGATCGTTCGGTGCCGTACGGGGAGTTGATGGGCGTCATGGAGCTCCTGCGCTCAGGCGGCTATACGCGGGTGAAACTGGTGGCGCTGGAAGGCGCGCCGGGAGCGCCTGCGGCAGGCGCCGCTCAGCCTTAGAGGCCCGCTATGTCGGACGAACACAGACCATCCCGGAAGCTCTGGATCCTGGCGGCGGTGGCCGCGCTCGTGCTCCATTTGGGTGGTGCTGCGCTCGCGCTGGCTCATTTGCGCGCTGACGACGACGGCGACGGCCTGGGTGCGAACGGTGCGGAATTCGCCGTGGAGATGGCATCGCCCAAGGCGCCCGAAACCGATCTGCCGCCCGGGCCCGACAGCGAAGCGATGCAGGAGCAGCAGGCGCTTCCCGAGCAAAAGGCCGAGACCAAGGAGACGGAGCTTCCAAAGGACCAGTCGCAGCAGGTCGAGGATCCCGACCGCGTCGTGACCGAGAACAACGCGAAGAAGCCGACCGAAGACGATCCGAAAATTCAGGCGGTCGAAACGCCGGCCGCCGAAGCCTCGCCGAAATCGGTTGCGACGGCACGGCAGACGCTCGAGGAGGACGCGCGCGAGGCCGAGAAGGCGCTGGCGCCCGTCATCGGCATCGGCAAGGACATCCTGAAGCTGACCGCCGACTGGAACCGCAAGATCAGCGCGCATTTGTCGCTGCACAAGATCAATCCGGAAGGCAAGCAGCCCAATAACCAGAAGGTCAAGGTGAGCTTCGCGATCAACCGGAAGGGCAACGTGCTGTCGGTGGATGTGGTGGAGTCATCCGGGGATTCAGCCTACGACGCGGCCGCGGTCTCGATCGTCCGCAAGTCGGATCCGATCCCGCAGCCGCCTGCCGGGCTGACCGAGGACCGGTTCGAGCGGACCGTCGATATCATCTTCACGCCGGCCGACGCGAAAAAGAAGAAGACCGCTCAGCGCCAGTAGAGCCGGATGCCGACATAGACGACGACCAGGCAGGCGAAGATCAGCGCCACCGGGAGCGGCCGTTTCTGGGTTCCAGCTGTCGCACCAGCCCCGAAAAAGCTGGTCGTCTTTGGCTTCGGCGCCGGACGGCGGAAAGCGGTAACATTGTCCGCCGCTGCTTCAGGCGGGCGAGGGCGGACGTCGGGTGCGGCTCCCGCGCCGCCCATCTCGGCATAATAGGCCTTGTAGATCGCACCGATGGTCGCCTCGGTGGCCTCGCCCTCGCTCATCTGCGCCAGCAGGTTCTGGTAGCTCGCCAGAAACTCCTGGGCCTCCGGCGGGAGCGCGGACGCCCCATTGAGCTTGGCCATCATCTTCCAGGTGGCAAAATCGGCGCGGGCGCGGGTGTCCGCGCGTCGCGCGATCAGCATATCGGCAGCTTTGACCAAGTCGGCCTCTGGCCCTTCGGCTTAAAGTTCGGGTGGCTGTTCAACTACGCATTGCCGGTCAGGAGGAGAACAGCCTGAATCACATAACCGGTCAACGTTCGCAGTATTGCTGAAATAACATCAAGATTTAGACCGAACTGGGAACCTGCAAGGGGCAGCAGGATCAACAGGCCGATCAGGATCAGCATCCCGAACGGCTCGAGCCGGGCCAGCGGCATGGCGAGCGGGCGGGGCAACAGCCCGACCGCGACGCGCCCGCCATCGAGCGGCGGGATCGGCATCATGTTGAAGACCGCGAGGATGGCGTTGATGATGAGCGCATTCTTGAGGTTGTCGGCGACCCATTTCGCCGAGCTTGCGGGGACAAGGGGCAGGGCGTGGAAGGCGAGGGCCACTGCAAGCGCCAGCAGGATGTTGGTGACAGGCCCGGCCAATGCCACCCAGACCATGTCCAGTTTGGGGTTGTTCAGCTTGCGGAAGTTGACCGGTACCGGCTTGGCGTAGCCGAACAGGAACGGCGAGTGCGCGAACAGCAGCATCGCCGGCAGGATCACGGTGCCGAACGGGTCAATGTGGCGCAGCGGGTTGAAGCTGACGCGGCCGAGCTGCGAGGCCGTGTCGTCCCCGAGCCGGTCCGCGACGAAAGCGTGCGCAGCCTCGTGGAAGGTGATGGCGAGCACGAGGGGAAGCACCCATACCGACAGATCATAAAGGGAAGTGTTCACGGCTCGTCCGTCCCGGTTTGCCTGCGGCCTTGCGGCCGTCCCGGCCAACCGGCGGTACAGCAACGCTTCGGCTCAACATAGGAGGGGCGGTCCCGAAATGCCACGCTGCAAAGGGGGCGCCGGCAGCACGCCGCCGTGCCATCGTGCAATCAGGCCGGAATCGTCCCCGGATATTGCACCAGGCCGTCGTCGAGCTTCAGCCAGGCGGGCTTTTCCGAGACCCAGATGTGCTCGGTCGGCGCGAAGGCATTGCGATCGTCGAAAACGGAGAGGGACACGCCCGCGAGCGTGCCGTTACGGCGCCAGGCGAACAAGCGCGTGCCGCAGCGCTTGCAGAACACGCGGTCGATCGCCTCGGACGACGCATAGCGCTCCGTCTCGCCTTCGACGCTCAGCGCGCGCTGGTCGAACTGCGCGCGGGCGAAGAAGGGCGAGCCCATCGCCTTCTGACAGAGGCGGCAATGGCAGACGCGAACGTTGAGCGGCTCGCCTTCCGCCTTGAACCGCACCGCGCCGCACAGGCATCCACCTTCCCGGATCATGCTGTCCTCAATAGGTTGCGCGTCCGCCCGAGATGTCGAACACCGCGCCGGTCGAGAACGCGCAGTCCTCGGATGCGAGCCAGGCCACCATCGCGGCGAGCTCTTCGACCAGCACGAAGCGCCCCTTCGGGATCTTCGACAGCATGAAGTCGATGTGCTGCTGCGTCATCTGGTCGAAGATCGCGGTCTTGGCCGCGGCCGGTGTCACCGCATTGACGAGGATGTCATGCGCGGCAAGCTCCTTGCCGAGCGATTTCGTCAGCGCGATCAGGCCGGCCTTGGACGCCGAATAGTGCGAGGCGTTCGGGTTGCCTTCCTTGCCGGCGATCGAGGCGATGTTCACGATCCGCCCGTATTTCTGCTTGAGCATCGCGGGCACGATGGCCTTGCAGACGATGAAGGGACCATCGAGGTTGATGCGCAGGACCTTCCGCCATTCCTCGAGGTCGGTCTCCCAGACCGGCTTGTTCACGCCGGCGATGCCGGCATTGTTGACGAGGATGTCGATCTTGCCGAATGCTTTGAGCGTCGCATCGCGCGCCTGCTCGACGGCCGCGGTGTCGGTGACGTCGACTTTGAAGACGCGGACGTTGTCGCCGATCTCCTTCGCCGTCTTCTCAGCGAGCGCGGCGTCGAAATCCCAGATCGCGACCTTGGCGCCGGAGGCGGCAAGGCGCTCGGTGATGGCGCGGCCAAAGCCCTGCGCGCCACCGGTGACGATGGCGACGCGGCCGTCGAGATCGATCTTGTTCATGCTGGCGGCCCCTAAGCGTCAGAGCATGTAGCCGCCGTCGACGACGAGGTCGACGCCGGTGGTGAAGGCGCTCTCGTCGCTGCCGAGATAGACCGCCATGTTGGCAATCTCCTCGGCGGTGCCGAGCCGGCCCATCTTCTGGCGGGAGATGAACATCTCCTTGCCTTGCGGTCCCTGTGCGGCGGCGCGGTCGAGCATCGACGGCGTCTCGACGGTGCCGGGGCAGATCGAGTTGCAGCGGATGCCCTTGGTGATGAAGTCGAGCGCGACCGCACGCGACAGCAGCGACACTGCCGCCTTCGACGAGCTGTAGACGTAGCGGTTCGCCGGCGGCCGCAGCGCTGCGCAGGACGAGATGTTGACGATGCTGCCCCCGCCGCCCGCGATCATGTCGGGCAGGAAGGCCCTGATGGTCCGGTGCATCGACTTGACGTTGAGGTCGAACGAGAAATCAAAATCCTCTTCCGAGCACTCCAGGATGGTGCCGTGGTGCACGAAGCCGGCCGCGTTGAGCAGGATGTCGATCTTGCCGATACGCTTGGCAAAGGCGTTGACGTCGGCGGTGTTGCGCACGTCGAGCTTTGCGACCTCGGCAATGCCTTCCTTGGTCAGATCAGCGATACCGGTCTCGTTGATGTCGGTGGCGATGACGGTTGCGCCTTCACGCGCAAATGCGATGGCGCAAGCGCGCCCGATGCCTGCTGCCGCAGCCGTGACGACGGCGCGTTTGCCCTTGAGGCGGTCTGCCATGTTGTTTTCTCCTTTGAATTGGTGCCGTCATTCCGGGGCGCGGCGAAGGCGCGAGCTACGATGCGCAATTGCGCATCTGAGAATCCATAACCACGATCGGGAGTATGGATTCCGGGCCTGCGCCTTGCGGCGCATCCCGGAATGACAATCTTGGTTAGTGATTATCCCGCGCCACGCCAAACGTGCCGGCGACGTTCTGATAGCGCGTGGCGAGCTCCATGCAGGCGCCGGTCGATTGCTGGCCGACGGTGTTGCGATAGATCTCCTGCCACGGCGTCTGGTTTTCGGGATGCTTGAAGCCGCCATTGGCCTTGAGCTCGGCGTGACGCTTCTTCAGCTCCTCGTCCGAGATCAGGATGTTGGCGCTGCCCTTGTTGAGGTCGACCCGGACCTTGTCGCCAGTCTTGAGGATCGCAAGCCCGCCATTGGCGGGAG
>NZ_AJQF01000017.1:0-9021 GCF_000261705.1 Bradyrhizobium genomosp. III
GGATCGAGGGCGAGCCCGAGGTGCCGGACTGGCGGCCGTCGCCGATGCAGGGCAGGGACAGGATGCCGCGTTTGATCAGCGCTGCCGGCGGCTGCATGTTCACGACCTCGGCTCCACCAGGGTAGCCGATCGGTCCGGTGCCGCGGATGAACAGCACGCAGCGCTCGTCGATGTCGAGCGAGGCATCGTCGATCCGCTCGTGATAGTCCTCCGGACCCTCGAACACGATGGCGCGGCCCTCGAATGCGTTGGGATCTTTCGGATTGCTGAGATAGCGGTCGCGGAATTCCTTGGAGATCACCGAGGTCTTCATGATCGCGGAATCGAACAGATTGCCCTTCAGCACCAGGAAGCCGGCGTCCTTCACCAGCGGCTTGTCGTAAGCCCAGATCACGTCGTTGTCGGGGACAGGCGCGTCCTTGCAGTTCTCGCCGATGCCGCGGCCGTTGACGGTGACGGCATCCTCATGGATGCGCTTGTGCTTCATCAACTCGCGCACCACCGCAGGCACGCCGCCGGCGCGGTGGAATTCCTCGCCGAGATAGAAGCCGGCCGGCTGCATGTTGACCAGCAGCGGCACGTCGTGCCCGACCTTCTGCCAGTCCTCGATGGTGAGCTCGACGCCGATGTGGCGGGCCAGCGCGTTGATGTGGATCGGCGCGTTGGTCGAGCCGCCGATCGCCGAATTGATCACGATGCAGTTCTCGAACGCCTTGCGGGTCAGGATGTCCGAGGGCTTGAGATCTTCCCAGACCATCTCGACGGCGCGCTTGCCGGTCTCGTAGGCGATCTGGCCGCGCTCGCGATAGGGCGCGGGGATCGCCGCGCAGCCCGGCAGCGAGAAGCCGAGCGCTTCGGCAAGACCGTTCATGGTCGAGGCGGTGCCCATGGTGTTGCAATGGCCGACCGAGGGCGCCGACGAAGCCACGATCTCCATGAACTCTTCATAGTCGATCTCGCCCGCGGCGAGCCGCTCGCGTGACTTCCAGACGATGGTGCCGGAGCCGGTGCGCTCGCCGGCATGCCAGCCGTTCAGCATCGGGCCGCCCGACAGCACGATCGCGGGCAGATTGACGGTCGCCGCCGCCATCATGCAGGCCGGCGTGGTCTTGTCGCAGCCGGTGGTGAGCACGACGCCGTCGAGCGGATAGCCGTAGAGGATCTCGACCAGGCCGAGATAGGCGAGGTTGCGGTCGAGCGCGGCGGTCGGGCGCTTGCCGGTCTCCTGGATCGGATGGGTCGGGAATTCCATCGCAATGCCGCCGGCCTCGCGGATGCCCTCGCGGACGCGATGGGCAAGCTCGATATGGTGGCGGTTGCAGGGAGAGAGGTCGTTGCCGGTCTGGGCGATGCCGATGATCGGCTTGCCGGACTGCAGCTCCGCACGGGTGAGGCCGTAATTGAGGTAGCGCTCCATGTAGAGCGCCGTCATGCCCGGATTATGCGGGTTGTTGAACCATTCCTGCGAGCGAAGGTGGCGGCGGGAGCCGTTGCCGGCGGGCGCATGCCCATTGGTTGGCTTTTTTGTCATTGGTTTCTCCTGGAATGCAAACGCACTGGCGTCCGTCCATTTACATCAGTCTTGGGGTGTCGGCTTGTGCGATGCCCAATGACGCCAATGACGGATCGCTGGCCCGCTGGCGGGTCGTTTCCTCACAAATGCGATACTAGTCATGGCTACTTGGTAACGCTACCATTTTGTTCGCCGCGCCTGCGACTGAAACGGTCGGCCTGCCGTCCGAATGGCGCGGCGATGAGCTTTGCCGCTCGATCACCCTGAAGCCGAGATCGAGCACCGGCTGCTCCGGGCGCCGTCCGTCGATCGCCTCGATCAGCATGGTGGCGGCCGTTTTGCCCATCTCGTAGCGGTTGGTGCGCACGCTGGTAAGGGTGGGGACGGCGGAGGCCATGAACTCGAGGTCGTTGAAGCCGACGATCGCGATCTGCTCGGGGACAGCGATCTCCCGGCGCCGGCATTCGAACAGTACGCCGAGCGCAAGGTCGTCATTGGCGCAGAACACCGCATCGAGATTGGGCTCGCGCGCCAGGAGATCGGTGAACAGGGCGCCGCCCAGCGTCACCGAGGTCGGTGTCGCCGTGGTGACGACGAGGCGCTGCTCGAACAGTGCGGCATCCTTCATCGCCGAGACATATCCGTCCAGCCGCCGCTGCACCCGCGGGTCCATGCGCGCACCGACGAAGCCGATCTTGCGGCGGCCCTGCTCGAACAGGTGCGCAACCGCTGCGCGGGCTGCATCATAGTGCGAAAAGCCGATCATCATGTCGACCGGATCGGGGCCGATCTCCATGATCTGCACGATCGGGCAATCCGCGGCCTCCAGCATGGCACGCGATTCCGTGGTCTGGTCGATGCCGGTGACGATCAGCCCGGCCGGCTTCTGCGCGAGAAACAGTCGCAGCAGCTTTTCTTCCTGGAGAATGCTGTAGCGCGTGTTGGACAACTGGATCGAGTAACGGCTACCTTCGGACGCGTCGTAGATGCCGCGCAGCACGTCCGAGAACACGTTGTTGGTGAGGGACGGGATCAAGACACCGATGACCTCGGTGCGTTGCGAGGCCAGCGCGCGGGCCGCAAGGTTCGGCACATAGCCGAGCTCCTTGGCGGCGCTCTCGACCCGCGTCCGCTTGCCGATCGACAGGGCCTCCGGATTGCGGAAGAAGCGGGACGCCGTAATCGGGCTGACGCCGGCAAGCTCGGCGACTTCCGCCAGCCGGATCTTGCCTGACTTGGTGCGTTTTCGACCCATTTGCTGCTCTTAACACAGTCAGTCCCGCAAACAAAGGAACGTTGACAGCGCTACCAGCAACGACTAACCAAAGACAAATTGCCAAAACCGCACAAACTGCCGACAATGTTGCCCGCTAAGATCGGGCCGAGTTCGGTGAAGTCTGAAAAAACAAGACGGTCGCGGCGCTAGAGGCGCCGTGGACTTTCGAGGAGGGAGCTAGATGTCGTCTGTGCAAATCCGCGACGTGCGGAAATCGTTCGGCAATTTTGAAGTCCTGCACGGCGTGACTGTACCGATCGAGGACGGCCAGTTCGTCGTTCTGGTCGGCCCTTCCGGCTGCGGCAAGTCGACGCTTCTGCGCATGCTCGCCGGTCTCGAGAACATCACCTCCGGCACGATCTCGATCGGCGACCGCGTCGTCAACAATGTCCAGCCCAAGGAGCGGGACATTGCGATGGTATTCCAGAACTACGCGCTCTATCCGCACATGACGGTCGCCGACAACATGGGCTTCTCGCTGAAGCTGCGGAATGCGGGCGCCGACGAGATCAACAAGCGCGTCAAGCGCGCCGCCGAGATCCTCGCGCTGTCGCCGCTGCTCGATCGCTATCCGCGCCAGCTCTCCGGCGGCCAGCGCCAACGCGTCGCGATGGGCCGCGCCATCGTGCGCGATCCGCAAGTCTTCCTGTTCGACGAGCCCTTGTCCAACCTCGACGCCAAGCTGCGCGTCGCCATGCGCACCGAGATCAAGGAGCTGCATCAGCGGCTGAAGACGACGACCGTCTACGTCACCCACGACCAGATCGAAGCCATGACCATGGCCGACAAGATCGTCGTCATGCATGACGGCATCGTCGAGCAGATGGGCACGCCGCTCGAGCTCTATGACAAGCCCGATAACCAGTTCGTCGCCGGCTTCATCGGCTCGCCCGCGATGAACTTCCTGAAGGGGCATGTGCGCGTCAACGGCGTTGCGACCTTCGAGGGACCGAACGGCGTCAAGCTGCCGCTCAAGACCGCTGCCGCGGCGTCCGACGGCCGTCCCGCGGTCTATGGCGTGCGGCCCGAGCATTTCACCATTGCCGACGACGGCGCCGAAGCCGAGATCATCGTGGTCGAGCCGACCGGCTCGGAGACGCAGGTGTTCGCCAAGATCGGCGGCGAGCAGGTCGTCGCGGTCTTCCGCGAACGCCATCAGTTCAACCCGGGCGACAAGATCCGGCTGAAGCCCGATCCGTCGCTGGTGCATCTGTTCGACGAGGCGACGGGAAAGCGCCTGAACGCGTAGCATAAGTTCAAGTTAAGACAATAAAAAAGCATCACAGGGAGGACGACATGCAAGACTTTACCCGCCGGACTCTGCTTCAAGGCGGAACGGCACTGGCTGCGACCGGCATGCTCACCGGGCCGGCACTGTTCGATTTCGCCAAGGCCTGGGCGCAGAGCGCGCCCTGGAAGGCGGAGCCCGGTGCCAAGCTGACCGTGATGCGATGGAAGCGCTTCGTGCCGGCTGAGGACGACGCGTTCAACGCAATGGTCGCGGCGTTCAAGGCTGCCACCGGCACCGAGATGAACGTGTTCAGCGAATCCTTCGAGGACGTGCAGCCGAAGGCCTCTGTTGCGGCCAATACCGGCTCCGGGCTCGATCTCGCCTGGGGCCTGCACACGTTGCCGCAGCTGTTCCCCACCAAAGTGCTGAAGATGAACGACGTCGCCGATTATCTCGGCAAGAAGTACGGCGGCTGGACCGATGCGGCCGCCAAGACCTGCAAGCAAGGCAACGACTGGCTCGGTATTCCCGTCGCGACCAACGGCGGTTACATGACGTACCGCAAGTCGGCGCTCGACAAGGCGGGGTTCAAGGAATTCCCGAAGGACTTCCCCAGCTTCCTTGAGATGTGCAAGGCGCTGAAGGCGAACAACACGCCGGCCGGCTTCGCGCTCGGGCACGCCTCAGGCGACGGCAATTCGTGGCTGCACTGGGTGCTGTGGGGCCACGGCGCCTACACGGTCGACCAGAGCGACAAGATCATCATCAATTCGCCGGAGACCGCGAAGGCGCTTGAATATTGCAAGTCGCTGTACGATGCCTTCATCCCGGGCACCGCGTCCTGGAACGATTCCTCCAACAACAAGGCGTTCCTCGCCGGCGAGCTCTATTGCACGGCGAACGGCATCTCGATCTACGTCGCCGCCAAGACCGATGCGAGCAAGAAGGAGCTCGCCGAGGACACCTATCACGCGCTCTGGCCGGTCGGACCGGTCGGCAAGCCGACCGAGCTGCAGCTTGCGCTGCCGATCCTCGCCTTCAACTTCACCAAATATCCGAACGCGGCGAAGGCTTTCGTCGCCTTCATGCTGGAGAAGGAGAACTACGAGAAGTGGCTGGACGGCGCGCAGGGCTATCTGACGCAGACCTTGAACGGCTATGAATCGGCGCCGATCTGGACGGCGGATCCCAAGAATGCCGTGTTCTCGCAGGCGTCCAAGCGCACTCTCCCGGCGGCCGGTATCGGCACCGTCGGCGAAAAGGCGGCAACCGCAATCGCCGACTTCATCGTCGTCGACATGTTCGCCAATTACTGCACCGGCACCAAGGATGCGAAGGGCGCGATGGCGGAAGCCGAGCGCCAGCTGAAGCGCATCTATCGCTGAGGGTCACGGGGCGGGCGGCCATTCGGCCGCCCGCCCGTCAACATTTCGATCAGGGATATCGGGCATGG
Source organism: Bradyrhizobium genomosp. III (assembly GCF_000261705.1). NCBI lineage: Bacteria > Pseudomonadati > Pseudomonadota > Alphaproteobacteria > Hyphomicrobiales > Nitrobacteraceae > Bradyrhizobium > Bradyrhizobium genomosp. III. Next base: position 5,474 of record NZ_AJQF01000017.1, read on the forward strand.
CTGATGTCGCAATTCCCCGGGCCAAGCCTCAGATGAGAGAGGACGGCGCCTGGACCCAGCTCAAACACAATCGCAACTGGCTCGGCTTCTGGTTCATGGTGCCGGCCATGGCCTTCCTGATCTTCTTCCTGGCCTACCCGCTGGGGCTCGGCATCTGGCTGTCCTTCACCGACACCCGCATCGGCAGGGTCGGGCACTTTGTCGCTACCGAGAACTATGAGTGGTTGTGGGACGACTCCATCTTCTGGCTGTCGGTGTTCAACACGCTGCTCTACACCTTCGTCGCCAGCGCCCTCAAATTCGCGATCGGGCTTTATCTCGCGCTGCTGCTGAACGAGAACATGCCGTTCAAGGCGATGTTGCGCGCGATGGTCCTGATCCCCTTCATCGTGCCGACGGTGCTCTCGGCACTGGCGTTCTGGTGGATCTTCGATTCGCAATTCTCCATCATCTCCTGGTCGCTGAGGCATCTCGGCCTGATCGACCAAAACATCAACTTCCTCGGCGACACGACCTGGGCGCGGATTTGCGTGATCTTCGCCAATATCTGGCGCGGCGTGCCGTTCGTGGCGATCACGCTGCTGGCGGGCCTGCAGACGGTGTCGCCCTCGCTCTATGAAGCCGCAACGCTCGACGGCGCCACGCGCTGGCAGAATTTCCGCTTCATCACCTATCCGCTGCTGACGCCGATCATCGCCGTCGTGATGACCTTCTCGGTGCTGTTCACCTTCACCGACTTCCAGCTGATCTGGGCTATGACGCGCGGAGGCCCGGTCAACGCCACCCATTTGATGGCGACGCTGTCCTACCAGCGCGCGATCATCGCCGGGCAGCTGGGCGAGGGTGCCGCGATCTCGAGCGCCATGATCCCGTTCCTGCTCGCCGCAATCATGGTGTCGTGGTTCGGCCTCCAGCGCAGGAAATGGCAGCAGGGAGAGAACAATGACTGATCTGCCCACCAGGTCCGTTGATCTCAAGGCCGTGCTATCGGGATCCTCTCCGACGGTGGCGAAGGACGATCACAGCGAGGGCATGAGCTACCTGCAGTCGGTGCCGCGCCGGATGGTGACGCTGTACCTGCCGCTCGCGATCATCGTCATCGTTCTGCTGTTCCCGTTCTACTGGATGGCGCTGACCTCGGTGAAGCCGGACGAGCAATTGCTCGATCTCGACAGGTACAACCCGTTCTGGACCTGGAATCCGACCTTCAAGCATTTCCACAAGCTGCTGTTCGAGAGCTACTACCCGTACTGGCTCTGGAACACGATGTACGTGGCCGTCTGCGCGACGGTGCTTTCGATCATCGCGTCGGTGCTAGCTGCCTACGCCATCGTGCGCTTGCGCTACAAGGGCGCCAATCTCGTCGGCGGGCTGATCTTCCTCGCTTATCTGGTGCCGCCATCGATCCTGTTCATCCCGCTCGCCACCGTCGTGTTCCAGTACGGGCTGTTCGACTCGCCGCTGGCGTTGATCCTGACCTATCCGACCATCCTGATCCCGTTCTCGACCTGGCTCTTGATGGGCTATTTCAAGACCATCCCGTTCGAGCTCGAGGAATGCGCGCTGATCGACGGGGCGAGCCGCTGGCAGATCCTGATCAAGATCGTTCTGCCGCTCGCAATCCCCGGGCTGATCTCGGCCTTCATCTTCTGCTTCACGCTGTGCTGGAACGAGTTCATCTACGCGTTGACCTTCCTGCAGTCGACCAGCAACAAGACGGTGCCGGTCGCGATCGTCAACGAGTTCGTGGACGGTGACATCTACCGCTGGGGTTCGCTGATGGCCGGAGCCCTGGCCGGCTCGCTGCCGCTCGTCATCCTTTACGCCTTCTTCGTGGAGCATTATGTGTCCGCGATGACCGGCGCCGTGAAGGAATAATCGCGGGGTCTGCCACGGGAGCGCGCCGGAGGCTGCGCGCTCCGGCCAATAAGAAGGAGTTAAGCTCTTGCACATTCTGGTTCTCGGCGCCGCCGGCATGGTCGGCCGCAAATTGTGCGAACGGCTGTTGCGTGACGGCCGGCTCGGCAAGAGCGACATCACCAAGCTGACCATGCATGACGTGGTCGAACCGAAGAGGCCGGAAAAGGCCGGTTTCCCGGTCGAGACCGTGTCGGGCGATTTCGCAGTCCCAGGCGCGGCCGAGAAGCTCATCGCCGGCCGCCCGGACGTGATCTTCCATCTCGCCGCGATCGTCTCCGGCGAAGCCGAGCTCGACTTCGACAAGGGTTACCGCATCAATCTCGACGGCACGCGGATGCTGCTCGATGCTGTCAGGCTGGTCGGCGGCGGCTACAAGCCTCGCGTGGTGTTCACGTCCTCGATCGCGGTGTTCGGCGCGCCGTTCCCCGATGCGATCGGGGACGAGTTCTTCCACACCCCGCTGCTCAGCTACGGCACCCAGAAGGCGATCGGCGAGCTGTTGCTGGCCGACTATTCGCGCCGCGGTTTCCTCGACGGCATCGGCATCCGCCTGCCGACCATCTGCATCCGGCCGGGCCTGCCCAACAAGGCGGCATCGGGTTTCTTCTCCAACATCCTGCGCGAGCCGCTGGCCGGCAAGGAAGCGGTGCTGCCGGTGTCCGAGGACGTTCGCCACTGGCACGCGACGCCGCGCTCCGCGGTCGGCTTCCTGCTCCATGCCGGCACCATGGATCTCGCCACCGTCGGCCCGCGCCGCAATCTGACCATGCCAGGCCTTTCGGCAACGGTCGGCGAGCAGATCGCCGCCTTGAAGCGGGTTGCCGGCGAAAAAGTCGCAGCGCGCATCAAGCACGAACCTGATCCCTTCATCGTCGGCATCGTCGGCGGCTGGCCGCGCAATTTCAATGCAAAGCGGTCGCTCGAGCTCGGCTTCACCACCGCCGAGAAGACCTTCGACGACATCATCCGCATTCACATCGAAGACGAGCTCGGCGGCAACTTCGTCGCATGATCTCTGACTGAGCGAGCCCTGGTGATGGCGAGCGTTGCTTGCATCGGCGAATGCATGGTCGAGCTCAGGCAGGCGCAAGGAGGCGCGTCTGCCGGGCAAGGGCAGGGCGGCGGGCTGTATTCGCGCGGCTTCGGCGGTGACACCCTCAACACCGCGGTCTATCTGGCGCGGCTCGAGGTCAAGGTCGATTATCTCACCGCGCTCGGCGATGACGGCCTCAGCGAAGAGATGATCGCGGCCTGGAATGCGGAGGGCGTCGGCACAAGGCGTGTCGTGCGGCTGGCCGGCAAGCTACCCGGCCTCTACATGATCCAGCTGGATGCGAAGGGCGAGCGCCAGTTCTTCCACTGGCGCGACAGCGCGGCGGCGCGCCAGCTTATGAACCTGCCGGAGACCGATGAGCTGCTCAACTCGCTGATGAGCTACGACATCGTCTATCTCTCCGCGATCACGCTCTCGATCTACGATGCGCCCGGGCGCGAGCGGCTGTTCGCGGCGATCAAGCGCGCGCGCCTGCTCGGCACCCGCTTTGTGTTCGACACCAATTTTCGCGCGCGGGGTTGGCCGGACCGCGACGTCGCGCGCGAGGTGTTTGCGGCTGCTTTCGCCGCCGCCG
>NZ_AJQF01000018.1:0-33089 GCF_000261705.1 Bradyrhizobium genomosp. III
GGACCTGCTCGCGCTCTATCCTGGTGAGAGCAACGATCAGCTGATGGCACGCATCGCGACGCCCGAGCTGGTGTTCCGGCTCGCCGAGCCCGTCAGCCTGCTGCGTTTCCCCGGGGCTACCCATGAGGTCCGGGCCGAACCGATGACCAAGCCCGTCGTCGACACCACGGCGGCCGGAGACAGCTTTGCCGCGGCCTATATCGCGGCCCGGCTCGCCGGTTCCGATCCGGTCGAGGCCGCCCAGGCCGGGCATCGCCTCGCCAGCCTCGTGATCTGCTATTCCGGCGCCATTATTCCGGGCTATGCCATGCCGCCGAAGAAACGGCACCGGCCGGCGACCTCCCGCCAGGCGACCAAGTAAAGATCGAGACCCTATGACCACGACTGCCCAACAGAACCACCTCGCCGCGCTGTTCAAGGCGGCGACCGTCATTCCCGTCCTCACCATCGAGCGGATCCAGGATGCCGTGCCGCTGGCGCGCGCGCTGGTTGCCGGCGGCGTCCGCACGCTGGAGGTGACCATGCGCACCCCGGTTGCGATCGAGGCGGCGAGGGCGATGATGGCCGAAGTCCCGGAGGCGGTCGTCGGCATCGGCACGATCCTGAATCCGGCCGACTTCACCCGTGTCGAGAAGCTCGGCGTCGCCTTCGGCATCAGCCCCGGCCTGACCCCCGATCTCCTCAAGGCCGCCGCCCACAGCTCCCTGCCGTTCGCGCCGGGCATCGCCACGGCGTCCGAGCTGATGCTGGCGCTGTCGCACGGCCTCGACGTCGCAAAATTCTTCCCGGCTGAGCAGGCCGGCGGCATCAAGGGCCTGCGTTCGCTCGGCGGCCCGTTCCCGAACGTGCGGTTCTGTCCGACCGGTGGTATCGGTGAGGCCAATGCGGCGAGCTGGCTCGCCGAGCCCAATGTAGTCGCGGTCGGCGGTTCCTGGCTGTGCCCGACGGCCGAGATCAAGGCCGGGAACTGGGCCGGCATAACTGCCATCTGCCAGCGCACCCTCAAGGCCCTGAAACCCGCGTGAAGTCTTGCCATCCCTGCGCTAAGACTTAGCTCAGGAAGAGAGACCCCAGGGAGACATGACCATGACCGCCAGCATCGTCGGATGGGCGCATACGCCGTTCGGCAAGTTCGACACAGAGACCGTCGAAAGCCTCGTCACCCGCGTCGCCAATGAGGCGATGGCCGATGCCGGCATTTCGGCCGGCGATGTCGACGAGATCGTGCTCGGCCATTTCAACGCCGGCTTCTCGGCGCAGGATTTTACCGCCTCGCTGGTGCTCCAGGCCGACCCGAAGCTGCGCTTCAAGCCGGCCACCCGGGTCGAGAACGCCTGCGCCACCGGTTCTGCCGCCGTGCACCAGGGCCTGCGCGCGATCGCCGCAGGCGCGGCCAAGATCGTCCTGGTCGTCGGTGTCGAGCAGATGACCCGCACCCCGGGCGCCGAGATCGGCAAGAACCTGCTGAAGGCGTCCTACCTGCCCGAGGACGGCGACACCGTCGGCGGCTTCGCCGGCGTGTTCGGCAAGATCGCCAGCTCCTATTTCCAGAAATACGGCGACCAGTCCGACGCCCTGGCGCTGATCGCGGCCAAGAACCACAAGAACGGCGTCGCCAATCCCTTCGCCCAGATGCGCAAGGATTTCGGTTTCGACTTCTGCCGCGCCGAGAGCGAGAAGAACCCCTACGTCGCCGGCCCCCTGAAGCGCACCGATTGCTCGCTGGTCTCCGACGGCGCCGCCGCGCTGGTGCTGGCTGACGCCGAGACCGCCAAGGGCATGACCAAGTCGATCGGCTTCCGCGCCACCGCGCACGCCCAGGACTTCCTGCCGATGTCCAAACGCGACATCCTCCAGTTCGAGGGCTGCACCGTTGCCTGGCAGCGCGCGCTGGAGAAGGCCGGGGTGACGCTGTCCGATCTCTCCTTCGTCGAGACCCATGACTGCTTCACCGTGGCCGAGCTGATCGAATACGAAGCGATGGGGCTGACGCCGAGGGGGCAGGGCGCCCGCGCCATCAAGGAAGGCTGGACGCTCAAGGACGGCAAGCTGCCGGTCAATCCGTCCGGCGGCCTGAAGGCCAAGGGCCATCCGATCGGCGCCACCGGCGTTTCCATGCATGTGATGACCGCGATGCAGCTCGCAGGCCAGGCGCCCGAGGGCATGCAGCTCAAGAACGCCAAGCTCGGCGGCATCTTCAACATGGGCGGCGCCGCGGTCGCCAACTACGTCTCGGTGCTGGAGCCGCTGAAGTAGGTCTTGTAGGGTGGGCAAAGGCGCGAAGGCGCCGTGCCCACCCTCTTCCTTGCGTTAGATCATGGTGGGCCCGCTTCGCTTGGCCCACCCTATGGCTCCTGATTGATTGGCGGAAATGCATCATGAGCACTGACTACGAAGACTCGCTGTCGATGGACGCACTCAACGGTCGGATTGCGATCCTCGAGGACAATATAAGGCAGCTCATCGAGCAGGCCGCGGCCGCCTCAGGCGAGCAGAACGAGTCGCGCATCGCCGACCGGATCAGCCAGCAGAACGAAGAGCTCGACCGGCTCCTCAAGATCCGCGAATCCCGCCAGAAGAAATAGCGGCCGATATCACCGCGCGGCGCATGCGGCCATACGCCGGCCGCCCTTGCGCGCGCGGCACCGCTGCCCTTAGCTGGACCGAAATCGCGGGGCCGCGCCTTGAGCCCCCCGCGCAATCGGGAGCGAATGATGGGGCCGCTGAAGGGCATCAAGGTCATCGACATGACCACCGTGCTGATGGGGCCGTATGCGACCCAGATGCTCGGCGATTACGGCGCTGACGTCATCAAGGTGGAATCGCTCGACGGCGACGTCACCCGCCTGATCGGCCCGATGCGCCATGCCGGCATGGGCCCGGTATTCCTCAACACCAACCGCAGCAAACGCTCGATCTGCCTCGATCTGAAGAAGCCCGCGGGCCGCGAGGCCGTGTTGCGGCTGCTGAAGGACGCCGACGTATTGGTTTACAACGTCCGCCCCCAGGCGATGGCGCGGCTGCAGCTCGGCTACGACGTCGTCTCCGCCCTCAATCCGCGCCTCGTCTATGCCGGCGTGTTCGGCTTCGGCCAGGATGGCCCGTATGCCGCAAAGCCCGCCTATGACGATCTGATCCAGGGCGCCACCGCGCTACCGGCGCTGATGGCGCAGACCGGCGACGGCGTGCCGCGCTATGTGCCGAACGCGCTGGTCGACCGCATCGTCGGCCTCACCGCCGTCGGCGCGATCTGCGCCAGTCTCGTGCATCGCGACCGCACCGGACGCGGCCAGCGCGTCGATATCCCGATGTTCGAGACCATGGCCGGCTTCGTCATGGGCGATCACATGGGCGGGCTCACCTACGAGCCGCCGCTCGACAAGGGCGGCTATGCCCGCCACCTCTCGCGCGACCGCAGGCCGTACAAGACCTCGGACGGCTATCTCAGCGTCATCGTCTACAACGACAAGCAGTGGGAGAATTTCTTCAAGGCGACGGCGCGCGATGATCTGCGTGTCGATCCAAAATTCGCGACTTTCGCGGGGCGCGCCGCCAATATCGACGTCGTCTATGCCGAGCTCGCGCGCATCTTCGAGACGCGCTCCACCGCCGAATGGATCGACCTGCTGACCAAGGCCGACGTGCCGGTCATGCCGATGCACGACCTCGCCTCGATCCTGCACGACGAGCATCTGGAGGCGACGAATTTCTTTCCGGTCGTGGACCATCCGACCGAAGGTCCGATCCGCAGCATGAAAGTGACCGCGACCTGGTCGGAGACGGAGGCCGAGCCGGTGCGGCTGGCGCCGCGGCTCAACGAGCACGGCGCGGAGATTCTTCGCGAGATCGGATACTCCGCCGACGAGATCGCCGCCATGGTGCGCGACGGCGTCACGCGCTCGCCGCCGGAGTAGGGGAGGAAGTGATGGCGACAACTCTCTCATCCGTCATTCCGGGGCGCGACGAAGTCGCGAGCCCGGAATCCATAACCACGATCGTGAGTATGGATTCCGGGCTCGCGCCAAGGGGCGCGCCCCGGAATGACGAGGAGGAGAGACGATGAGCTTCATCACCGGCGTCGGCCTCACGTCTTTCGGCAAGCATGAAGGCTCGTCCTCGCTCGACCTGATGAGCCAGGCGGCACAAGCCGCGCTCGACGATGCCGGGCTGAAGCGTGCGGACATCGACGGCATCCTTTGCGGCTATTCCACCGTCTCGCCGCACATCATGCTGGCGACCGTGTTCGCCGAGCACTTTGGAATCCGCCCGAGTTACGCTCACGCCGTGCAGGTCGGCGGCGCCACGGGACTCGCGATGACGATGCTGGCGCATCACCTCGTCACCTCGGGCGTCGCGCGCAATGTGCTGGTCGTTGCCGGCGAGAACCGGCTCACCGGGCAGAGCCGCGATGCCTCGATCCAGGCGCTGGCGCAGGTCGGCCATCCCGATTACGAGGTGCCGCTGGGACCAACGATCCCAGCCTATTACGGCCTCGTCGCTAACAGGTACATGCACAAATATTGCGTGACCGAAGAGGACCTTGCCGAATTCGCCGTGCTGATGCGCAGCCACGCCTGCACCCATCCCGGCGCGCAATTCCACGACCCGATCACCGTTGCCGACGTCATGGCCTCGAAGCCGGTGGCGATGCCGCTCAAGCTGCTCGACTGCTGCCCCGTGTCCGACGGCGGCGCCGCCTTCATCATCAGCCGCGAGCGGACGGGGGAGGCGGGCGTGCGCATCCGCGGCTGCGCCCAGGCGCATACCCATCAGCATGTCACGGCCGCGCCCGCGCTCAGCGAACTCGGCGCCGAGATCTCCATCGCCCGCGCCAAGAAGGCCACGGGCCTTGCGATCTCCGATGTGCGCTACGCCGCGATCTACGACAGTTTTACCATTACGCTCGCGATGCTGCTCGAAGACCTCGGTCTTGCCGGCCGCGGCGAGGCCGCAGCCCGCGTCCGATCGGGCCATTTCAGCCGCGACGGCGCGATGCCGCTGAACACCCATGGCGGCCTGCTCAGCTATGGCCATTGCGGCGTCGGCGGCGCTATGGCGCATCTGGTCGAGGCGCATTTGCAGATGACGGGGCGGGCGGCTTGCCGCCAGGTGCGCGACGCCTCGATCGCGTTGCTGCATGGCGACGGCGGCGTGCTGTCGTCGCATGTGAGCATGTTCCTGGAGCGGGTGCGATGAGCGGGCGTCTGGCAGACTGGACCAAGGGCGAGGCGGCCATCACCTACCAGACCTGCAACTCATGCGGGCATGTGCAGTATTTCCACCGCGCCTTCTGCGCGGCTTGTGGCGAATCGGATCCGCGCGAGCAGCGCGCCAGCGGCAAGGGCAGGGTCTATGCGAGCTCGCTGGTCTGCCGCGCCGCCACACCCGAGACGCGCGCACACGTGCCTTACAACATTTTGCTGGTCGATTGCGCCGAGGGTTTTCGCATGATGGCGCATGGCGACAACGGACTCGCCATCGGCGATTCGGTCTTCGCGAGCTTCAAGCCGTTTGCCGGGAAACTCGTGCCGTTCTTCACGAAGGAAACGTAACGGGATTCGTCATTCGGGGGCGGTCATGGGACCGAGCCTGGAACGGGTATTCTGGGCCTGGCCTGTGCGAGGGCCACCCCGGAATGACGAAAACTCTAGAACTCCAACTAACGCCCGTAGAACAAGATGCTGGCGATGACGAGCATCGCCGTCACCGCCAGCATATGCGCGAGCGCTCCCGAGGCCGCCCCCTTGGTGGCTTCCTTCATGCCTTTTTCTCCCTAGACTTGGGCGTGACTCATCGTTGTGCGGCTAGCGCACCCGACGGCCAATTGTTTTACTCGGAACACCCCATTTGCGAGTATTCACCGTGATTTGTCCCCACGCGGCGAATATCGACTGTGTCAGGGTCGATCAGCAATGCGGCGGCAATTTGACTCGATAATGTTGCTCCTGCGTCCTCGCGCGAATAGAGTCTTTGGGAACTTGCGCGGACGACGACAAAAAGCATCAAAAAATCAGGGAAAACTTCAGGAAAATCATGGCCCGCATCAACTACAGCGACCCGTCCAAGGCATCCGACCGCACCCGCGAAATTCTCGACAAGAACCGCAACGCCAACATCTTCCGCATGATGGCGCACTCGCCAAGCTATTTCGAGCAGTACTGCCGCCTGGGGGGCGCCATCCGTCACAAGGGCGAGCTCGATCCGGTCGTGCGCGAGCTTGCGATCACCCGCACCGGCATCTTGTGCGAGGCGCCGTACGAGATCGTCGCGCACAAGCGGATCGGCAAGAATGTCGGCGTCACCGACGCGCAGAACGAGGCGCTCGAAAACTGGCAGGCGGCGACGTGCTTCAACGAGGTGCAGCGCGCCGCGCTCGCCTTCACCGACGAGATCGTGAAACTCAAGAAGCCGACGGATGCGACCTTCAAGGCGATCGCAGCGAAGCTGACGCCGGCTGCGCTGGTCGAGCTGCAGCTCTCGGTCGGCTTCTACATCATGACGTCAAAATTCCTGGAGACGTTTGAGATCGATCTCCAGCCCGTTACCGAAGTGGTGGGCTGATCGAAGCACCGCGGCGAGGGATGCCAATGACGATCGATGAATATGCGGCCTGGGCCGCGAGCGTTGCGAAAGTCGATGAACATCCGTCCAACGAGCGGCTGTCCTATCTCGGTCTCGGCCTCGCGGGCGAGGCCGGCGAGGTGGCCGAGCACATCAAGAAGCTGTTGCGCGATGACTGGCTCGACAAGGCTGGCCTCGTCGATGAGCTCGGCGACGTCATCTATTACTGGGCCTGCCTCTGCGCGACGACCGGCCAGAAGCCGTCCGAGCTGCTCGAAAGGAGCGCGGCAAAGATCAAGCGGCGGCTGAGCGAGGCGGCGAGCCGGTAGGGCAAGAGATGTAGGCTGGACACCGACAGCCTCCACAGCGTCATGCCGGGCTCGTCCCGGCCATGCCATGCAGCACGATGGACGTGGATGCCCGGGACAGGCCCGGGCATGACGACCTGTCGTGAATGAGCTGCTCTACATCGATGTCAGAATATCCACCTTCGCGTTGGCGACAATCAGGCGGTCGGCGAGGAGCTGGGCGAGGTTGCGCATGATGCGCTCGCTGGCGTGCGGGTGCCGCTGGCGGAAGCGTTCGAATTCCTGCAGCGGAGCCTCATAGGCGGTCGCTGCCATGTCGGCGAAGACGTCGGCCGAGCGCGTGGATTCCAGCAGCGCCATCTCGCCGAACGCCATGCCCGCGGTCAGCGTCGCGAGCCGCACGCCGTCAGGCAGCGTGACGTGCACGGCGCCGCTGCGCAGGAAAAACAGGGAATCGGCGGGATCGCCCGTGGTGAGAATCTTCGCGCCGGACTGATAGGTGCGGATGGTGCAGATCGAGGTGAGGTCAGTCAGCTCGTCCTCGCCGAGGCCCTCGAGCAGCGGTTGCTCGGCAAGCTCGGTGGTCTCGTGGAAGTCGATCGAGCCGCCGTAGCGGTAGACGATCTGGTCTTCGGCCCATTCGATCGCGGTGTCGAGCAGGTAGAAGTCGCGGACGTTCTTCAGCTCGGCCGTCCATTCCCGCAACGTGTCCCATTCCTTGGATGCGCGCCTGACGCCCGACAGCACCACCGTGACATTCAGCGCCGCGAGCTCCTCGAACGCTTCGGCGACGAGCCGCGCCCCGGCGCGCGTGGTGGAGGTGACGCGGTGCAGATCGAAGATCACGAATTGCGGACGGGGCCGCCCCGCAAGCCGCCGGGAGACGTAGTCGACCGCGGACAGTGACAGCGTGCCGACCAGCTCGATGATCCGCACCTCCTGCTCATGGGCGGCGAGAATCTCGCGCTCCTGCGGCCGGCGCACGCGGCGCGACGGGCTCTTGCCGATATCGTAGTCGGCGATGACGGCGTTGCGCGCATCGTCGCTGCGGTTGAGCATGTGCAGATCGTAATGTGAGGACAGCGCCTCGCAGACCTTGATGCCGCGCACGCTGTTGCCGTGCTTGTCGAGCCTTGGCGAATAGCTGCCGAGCCCGAGCCGGGCGGGGAGGGCGGCAAGGATGCCGCCGCCGACGCCGCTCTTGGCGGGAATGCCGATCCGGTAGATCCATTCGCCGGCATAGTCGTACATGCCCGAGGACGTCATCACCGACAGCGTGCGGGAGATCGCGTAAGGCGTCAGCACCTGCTCACCCGTGACCGGATTGACGCCGCGATTGGCGAGGGTCGCCGCCATCACCGCGATGTCGCGCGCGGTGACCAGCACCGCGCATTGCCGGAAATAGACGTCGAGCACGCCTGCGACATTGTCCGAGATCACCGCGTTGGTCTTCAAGAGATAACCGATCGCGCGGTTGCGGTCGCCGGTCTGGCTCTCCGAGCCGTAGACGGCCTCGTCCACCGCGAGATCGCGACCGGCGAAGCGGCTCAGCGCCAGGCGTATCTGCTCGAAGGCATCTGCGCCCTTGCTGTCGTAGATCAGCCCCGTGCAGGCGATCGCGCCGGCATTGACCATCGGGTTGAACGGGTGGTTCTCGGAATTGAGCCGGATCGAGTTGAAAGGATCGCCCGACGGTTCGACGCCGATCGCGCTCTCGACCCTGCCGGCGCCGAGCAGGTCAAGCGCCAGCGCGAACACGAACGGTTTTGACATCGACTGGATGGTGAAGGGCACCCTGGAGTCGCCGACCTCGTAGACATGGCCGTCGAGCGTGGCGAGGCTGATGCCAAAACAGGCAGGATCAGCCTTGCTCAGCTCGGGAATGTAGTCGGCGACCGCGCCTGAGGTCTCGGCCGAGAATTCGTTGAGGCAATTGTCCAGAAACCGCAGCAAGGGCGGCTTCGAGCGGCTCCAGGCGGAGGCGAGGGGCGAAAGCGGTTTCATCGCCTCTCTTTGTGCAACGCAATCAGGGTATGCGCAACCCGTTCGGTACCACGGCCTGCCGCCGGACCAGCAGCAGGGCGATCAGAACCGTGGGTGCAAGGATGGCAAGGCCCAGCAGCGTCACCTGCAGCTGCGACAGCGGCATGATCCCGCCGCCCGGTGTCGCCACCACGAAGCCGCCGATCACCAGCAGAACGCGGATCGGCCATTCCAGCCCGCCGGCGCTGCGTAAGTCCCCGACGAAGGGCTGATAGCCCTGGATGCCGCCGCAGATGAACAGCGTGCCGAACGCAGCAAGTCCCATCAGGCCGAGACCGGCGAGATACGGGCTCGGCCCTTGCAGCACCAGCGCCGGATTAAGCACGAAGAAGAACGGGATGAAATAGATGATGCTGCCGACCCACATCGATTCCCAGCCCGTCTTCATCGCCGGCGAGCCGGCAATGCCTGCGGCCGCGAAGGAGGCGATCGCGACCGGCGGGGTAATCGAGGACAGCATGCCCCAATAGAAGATGAACATGTGCACGGCCATCTTGTTCAGCCCGAGCTTCTCCAGTGCGGGCGCGACCAGGATGGCAAGGAAGATGTAGCAGGCCGTCGTCGTCAGCCCGAGGCCGAGGATCAGGCTGGTGACCGCGCACATGCCGAGCAGCAGGAAGGGATTGTCGCCGGCAATATGCAAGAGATCGTTAGCAAGGCTCGACACCACTCCGGTCATCGAGAACGCGCCGATCAGGAGACCGCAGCCAGCGAGGATGCCGACGAGCTCGACGAAGGTGCGGCCGTTGACCTCGAGGAATTTTCCGATCGTCGCAAGGGTCCAGCGGGTGTCCTTGGAGAAGAATTGGTTGAGCACCAGCAGCAGCGCGGTCGCGTAGAACGGCGCATGGCTTTCGCGCTTGAAGTAGAGCAGCATCACGATCAGCAGGGCGATGACGAAGACGTAGTACCAGCCGTCCTTGATCGTATCCATGATCCGCGGCAGCTCGGCGCGCGGAATCCCCTTCAGCCCGTGGCGCGCGGCGTAGGTATCGACCTGCATGAACAGGCCGACATAATAGAGCGCGGCCGGGATGATCGCGGCGACCGCGACCTCGGCGTAGCTGATATTGAGGAACTGCGCGATCACGAAGGCGGTCGCGCCCATCACCGGCGGCGCCAGCACCGCGCCGGTCGAGGCGCAGGCCTCGATCGCGCCGGCATAGGAGGCGCGAAAGCCGCTCTTCTTCATCACGGGGATGGTCATGGTGCCGGCGGTCAGCACGTTGGAGATGATCGAGCCCGACATCATGCCGAGCAGGCCGCTCGCGAAGATGCAGACCTTGGCCGCGCCGCCGCGGAACGTCCCGCACATCGCGAAAGAGAGGTTGATGAAGAATTTGCCGGCGCCCGTCATCATCAGCGCAGTGCCGAATACGAGGAAGCCGATCACGGTATCGGCGAAGGCCTGGATCGGAATGCCGAGCAGGCTCTCGCCCGACAGCACGTGATAGGCGGTCGCCTGCTCCAACGTCGATTGCGTGCCGCGGAAAGGGCCGAGCCAGCTGGATTCGGCGAACAGCGGATAGACGGTGAAGGGGAGCACGCTCAACAGCAGGCTCCAGCCGCCGGTGCGGCGCAGCGCCTCCATCAGCATCACCCACATCACGAGCCCCGCGGCGATCACGTTGTTCGGCGCGCCGCCGAATTCCCAACCGGCCTCCGCCGCCTTGCGCACGTTCGACATCAGCAGCAGCGCTGCGGCGAAAGTCGCGGCGAACAAGACGAGGTCGTACCAGGGAATCCGGTCTAGCGGGGCGCGCTCGGAGCCCGGAAAGATCAGGAAGGTGAAGGGCAGCATCAACGCGATCAGGAGATAGAAATACTCCGTGTTGAGCTGGGTGTAGCCGATGAAGAAGCGCAACGAGAATTGCTGGTTGATGCAGAGCAGGATCGTGGCCGCGGTCGCAGCGACCAGCGTCCAGCGCCAGGCGCCGCGCAAGGTGCGCACGCGCGTGACTTCGGCCTCCTGCATGTTGCCGGCCGCGCCATGTGGATCGTCGAATACGACCCGCTTGGTCTCGTCTTGCGGGGCAGTGGAGGTGGAAACGGAAGACATCAATCGACCCCGCGCGTGGGCTGGTAACTAATTGGGCTGGTAACTAATTAGGCGAATAGCCGTTGGTTGACTCGAATGCGGCCGCGAGCTCGCTCAACCTCTCCCGCAAGCGGGAGAGGCGGCGCACCTGACGCGAAGCAACGGTCAAGCTCAATGTCGGCACACTCTAATCCTCGAACCCGTTCGGCATGTCGGCTTTCGCAAGCGCCGTCGCGCGCGCCTTCATCCAGCCGTCGAGAAACGCCTTGTCGTCCGACGGCGGGTTGGACTTGCCGTAATCGGCCCACGCAGCTGCCAGCACCTCCTGCCGCTTGATCAGCTTGTTGTTGTGCGCCTCCTGCGCATCGCTCCATTGCCCGGCTTCCTTCAGCGCCTTCACCGAGCCGGGATGCACCGGCACCACCCAGTTCTTGGTCTGGCGGTCGGCCGCGAGGCCGCCGGCGCCGGGCGCGGAGTCCTTGTAGGCATCGTAATTTGTGATCATCGCCTTGGTGATCGCATAGACCTGGTCGGCCGGCTGCGAGGCATAGGCGACGAAGATCGGGTAGGGGTAGTTGCCGAGCTCGACCGGCTTGTCCGGCGAGATGCCGGCGCCGCAGGTCGCGACTTGCGGGAAGAAGAACGAGCCGACCTTCTGCATCCGAGCCCAGCCTTCCTTGTCCTTGGCGGGCAGCGGCGGCCAGATCAGGCCGCGCGGCGAGGTCTCGGCTTCCTTGGCGGGGCCGGTGATGGTGGTGCCGAAAGCGGCATCGACGTCGTTGTTGATTAGGCCTTTCCACATCGCGCCGTAGCTCGCGAATTCGACGGCCTTGACGTCCTTCTGCGTCAGCCCGGCGAAGGCGAGCACTGCGAGCGAGTTCTGGTTCAGCGCGGGTGAGCCGACCACGAAGCCGACACGCTTGCCCTTGAGGTCCTTCAGCTCCTTCACACCGGTGTCGGCGGCGACGCCGAGCGATCCGCAATTGCAGTCGACGGTCGAGAGCAGGATCTGAAGCGGCTGCGGACCCCATTCCTTCGCGCCGAACTCGAACATGCCTTCCTGCGCGAAGTAGGTGCCGGATCCCATCGCCGAGGATACGGCGCGCTTGGCGCGCAGCGGCGCGAGGCGGGCGACGTCGTTCCCTGCGGGCAGCACGCGCACATCGGTGCCGTATTTGTCCTTCATCATCTTGCCGACGCCGACGGCGATGTTGAAGCCGGCCGTTCCGGTGTCATAGGCGGTGAACGTCAACGTCGCCGGCAGCTTGATGTCTTCGGCGAACGAATAGCGTGTAGACGCAAAAGAGATGCCCGCCACCAAGGCAGGCGCGAGCATGAGCAGCCCACGAAGCATGTTTCCCTCCAATGATCGTCGCGTTTGCCGCGAAGAATTTCGTTCTTTGTTTGAAACAGAGTTTTGTTTGCGACGGATCATGTCACCCGCATCAGGCGATGGCAACGCCGTACCGGGAATGCGACGCATCGGACTGACACATTGTCGCGGAGGATGCGGCCTCGCGGCGAATACGGAGTGCTCGGCCCATGGTTCGAGACGCGCCGTAAGCGGCGCTCCTCACCATGAGGTCTACGAATCTGCGGCGAAAACAGACCTTATCCCGAGCAGCCCGCCGTAGCGGGCGTCTCGAAGGATGGCCACGAAGAGAACGCACTTCAGCTCGCGACAATCGCGACCGCCTGTCCCTCGGCAACGACGTCGTCGAGCTTCACCAGAAGCGATGTGATGGTGCCGTTCGCGGGCGAGGATACCGGTATCTCCATCTTCATGGCTTCGACGATTACAACGTCATCGCCATCCGCAACGGTTCCTCCAACTTGCACGGGAGTTGCGCAGACGCGCCCGGCGACCTCCGTGACGATCTTAATTTCTGGCATGCCATCGCCTTTTTGTTGTCGTCGCAAAATGCCTGAGGTAGCGTCGACTGCAAGTGGAATTTAATTCCGCACAGCGGAACAAACGGTAGGGAACATGGGACGACGATCCGAGCGGTTGAGTAGGCAAGGTGTGCTCGCTGGCGATGCCGGTGAGGGTGATGTCATCCAGGTGGTCTCGCGCGCGTTCGACGTGTTGCGATGCTTCGAGGGCCACGAGGCAAGGCTCGGCAATCTCGAGATTTCAAATCGCTGCGGCCTGCCGCGCTCGACGGTGTCGCGGCTCACGCACACGCTGACGCGGATGGGCCAGTTGGTCTACCTGCCGCGCGATCAGAAATATCGCATCGGCCCGAGCGCGGTGGCGATGAGTGCCTCGATGATGAAGGGCGCGCAGCTGCGCAGCATGATCCGGCAACGGCTTCAGGAAGTCGCCGAGCAGCTGCCGGGCACAGTCGGCCTCGTCGTGCCCGATCGCTTCCATCTGGTCTATCTGCAGTTCGCGCGCTCGCCGACCGCCCTCGGCCTGCACGAGGGCACCGGCAGCCGCATCTCGATGGCCTCGACCGCCGCGGGCGCGGCCTACACCGCGGCGCTGGCGCCGGAGATCGGCGATGCCTTCATCGCGGACGTGGAACGGGAAGCGCCCGAGGCTGCGAAGATCCTGAAACCCCGCATTGAAGCCAATCGGCAGATGTTGCGTGAGCGCGGATATGTCGTGGCCTGTGGCCTCTGGAGCCCGCACATCAACGGGCTCGCGGTGCCGATCTGGTCGCCGCAGTACCAGACCTACGTCGTCATCACGATCGGCCTTCTGTCCACGATGTATGACGAGCAGCGGCTGCATGCCGAAGTCGCACCCCTGATGCTCGAGCTCGGCCGTTCGCTCGGCAGCCTGATGGAGGGCGCGGAAGGCGACGCCTTCAACAACCGCATCCCGCGTAAACCGGTCGCAATGGCCGTGCACAACAATAACAAGCCGATCAATTCGGAGGGAGTGAATGAACTGGAAGCCGGAACTCGACGAGCTCGCCCGGCGCGAAGCCTTCGCGCGGGAGATGGGCGGCGTTGACAAGGTCAAGCGACAGCATGACCAGGGCCGGCTGACTGTTCGGGAGCGTATCGACAAGCTGATCGATCGCGGCAGCTTCCACGAGATCGGTGCCGTCTCCGGCATCGGTGAGTACGATAGCAGCGGCGAGCTGCAGAAATTGACGCCGGCGAACTGCGTGTTCGGCCGTGCGCGCGTCGACGGCCGCACCGTGGTTGTGGTCGGCGACGACTTTACGGTACGGGGCGGCTCGGCGGATGCGTCCATTTCCGCAAAGCCGCTGATGGCGGAGGAGATGGCGCATGATTTCCGCCTGCCGATCGTCCGCATCATCGAGGGCTCCGGCGGCGGCGGTTCGGTCAAGACCATCGAGACCAAGGGCGCCGCGAATCTGCCTGGAGGCATCGGCGGCACGCGCTGGTATCGCTTCACGACGGAGAATTTGTCGCGCGTTCCCGTGGTCGCCCTCGGCCTTGGCTCGGTCGCAGGGCTCGGTGCCGCGCGGCTTGCCGCCAGCCACTATTCGATCATGACGAGGAAGTCCGCGATGTTCGTCGCGGGGCCGCCGGTGGTGAAGGCGCTCGGGCAGGACCTCTCGAAGGAGGAGCTCGGCGGCGCCGACATCCAGACCCGCGCCGGCGCGGTCGATCATGCCGTCGATACGGAAGAAGAGGCGTTCGCCTGCGCGCGGCGCTTCCTGTCCTATCTGCCGTCATCGGTCTATGAGCTGCCGCCGACCTTGCCCTGCACCGACAATCCCGAGCGCTCCGAAGAGGCGCTGATGAACGCTGTGCCGCGCAACCGCAAGCAGGTCTACAAGATGCGGCCCATTATCGAGTCCGTCGTGGACAAGGGCTCGTTCTTCGAGGTCGGCAAGAATTTCGGCAAGCCCATCATCGTCGGTCTCGCGCGACTCGAGGGCAGGGCGGTGCTGGTCCTCGCCAGCGACAGCTTTCATTATGGCGGCTCCTGGACGGCGGATGCCTGCCAGAAGGTGGTGCGCTGGGTCGACTTCGCCGAAACTTTTCATCTGCCGGTCGTCTATCTCATGGACTGCCCGGGCTTCATGATCGGCCTCGATGCCGAGAAGGCCGCCACCATCCGCCACGGCGTTCGCGCCATGGCTGCGGTGAACCAGACCACCGTGCCCTGGTGCACCGTGATCCTGCGCAACGCGTTTGGTGTTGCGGGCGTGGTGCATCAGCCGGCCGACCGCTTCTCGATCCGCTACGCCTGGCCGTCGGCCTATTGGGGCTCGCTGCCGCTCGAAGGCGGCATCGAGGCTGCCTACCGCGCCGACATTGATGCTGCCGAGGACAAGGCGGAGAAGCTCAAGGAGATCGAGGAGCGCCTTAACAAGCTGCGCTCGCCGTTCCGCTCGGCCGAGAAATTCTGGGTCGAGGAGATCATCGATCCCCGCAAGACGCGCTCGCTGCTGTGCGAGTTCGCGCGCCTCGCCGAGCCGCTGCGAAAAGCCGGGCCGCCGGAGAATTTTTCGATCAGGCCTTGATATTGGCCATCGCTGCCGCGCGACAATCTTGTCGCGGCCGCGATGGCGTGACCTCAAAACAATTACGCGCTACGTTCCCCGAACAAGAACAAGAGGACGCGCCAATCGTGTATGACTTCATTATCGTGGGCGGCGGCTCGGCGGGGTCCGTGCTGGCCCACCGGCTCTCCGCGAGAAGTGCCAACAAGGTCCTGCTGTGCGAAGCCGGGCAGGACACGCCGCCCGGCAACGAGCCGGCCGAGATCAGGGACAGCTATCCGGGTACGGCCTATTTCGATCCACGCTTCCACTGGACCGAGCTCAAGGTCACGACGCAGGTCGTCAGCCACAACAACCCGCACGTGGGCCGGCCCCCCTTGCGCAAATACGAGCAGGCGCGCGTGCTCGGCGGCGGCTCATCGATCAACGGCCAGATGGCCAACCGCGGTGCTCCCACCGATTACGACGAATGGGACGCGCGCGGCGCCGAAGGGTGGACCTGGAACGACGTGCTGCCCTTCTTCAAGAAGGTCGAGCGCGATCTCGATTTCGACGGACCGTACCATGGCAAGGATGGCCGGATCCCGGTCCGCCGCATCCCGCGCGAGCACTGGACGCGGCATTCGCAGGCCTTCGCCGATGCTTTCCAGCAGGCCGGCCACCGATTCCTGCCGGACCAGAACGGCGAGTTCGTCGACGGCTATTTCCCGGTGACGCATTCCAATCAGGCCGAGCAGCGCGTCTCGGCCGCGATGGGCTATCTCGACCGCGACACCCGCCAGCGCGCCAATCTCACGATCTCCACCAACACGCAAGTGCGCGAGCTGCTGTTCGAGGGGACGCGATGCGTCGGCGTGAAGGCCGTCGTGGACGGACGCGAGCAGGAATTCCGTGGACGCGAGATCATCCTCTCCAGCGGCGCCATCCATTCGCCGGCGCATCTGCTCCGCGCCGGCATCGGGCCGGTCGGCCATCTCAAGGATATGGGGATTCCCGTGCTGATGGGACTGCCGGGCGTCGGCCAGCGCCTGATGGATCATCCCTCGATCTCGCTGTCGTCCTTTGTCCGCCGCGGCGCGCGCATGAACGAGCACACCAGGCGCCACATGCAGCTTGGCCTGCGCTACTCGTCGGGCCTCGAAGGTGTGCCGAAGGGCGACATGTTCGTCGTCCTGCTCTCCAAATCGGCCTGGCATGCGGTCGGCGAGCAGATCGGTTCGCTCTTGACCTTCGTCAACAAGACCTATTCCGAGACCGGACAGGTCAAGCTGGCCTCGCGCGATCCGTCGGCAGAGCCGATCGTCGAGTTCAACCTGTTGTCCGACCGGCGCGATCTCGATCGCCTGATGAGCGGCTTCCGCAAGATGGCGGCGGTGCAGATGAGCGACGTGGTCAAGGCGGTGACGGACAAGCCGTTCCCGGCCGCCTATACGGACAAGGTCCGCAAGATCGGCGTGGTCAACACCAGGAACAGGATCTTGACCAAGATCGCCGCGACCTTGATGGACGGACCGGCGGCGCTGCGTCACTACATGATCGACAATTTCGTGGTCGAGGGTTTTACCTTCGATCAGGTGATGAACGACGACGAGGCGCTGGAAGCCTTCGTGCGCAAGGCGACCATCGGCGTCTGGCACGCCTCCTGCTCATGCCGCATGGGCCGGGCCGACGATCCGATGGCGGTGGTCGACAATCAGGGCCGCGTCAAGGGCATCCACGGCCTGCGCGTCGTCGACGCCTCGATCTTTCCGGTGGTGCCATGCGCCAACACCAACTTTCCCGTGTTGATGTCGGCGGAGAAGATCGCGGCAGCGATGATGCAGTGAATGGCGGCGTCGTGCCGATCACGGGTAGCGCAGTGACGAGGAGAGCTTGCTGTGGAATCCACGACCCATGCGAACCGGACTTGATTGCATGCGCTGCGTTGGACGCGCGGAGCGCTCATTCGTTCTCTGCGAGTTAATCATTTCGGTCGCTATTTGTAGGCTATGATGATTGCAGACAGCGTCCCGCGGACGCAGCCATTTTCAGCCGCTCTTTAGGCCCATTTCAGCCAAACTGTTATTGGTTTCTCGTTGCCTGGGGCAGGACCACTCTATTTTGGAGTCCTGCAATGTACAGGCTAGTAATTTCTGCGTATCTCTTCGTTGTCTTGAGCTCTGTTACTTCGGAAGCGCGACCTTATCGCATTCATCATGCTTCCGAATGCAACGTCACCATGCCTTGCGACTTCTCGTATTCGCAGATGCAGCGCGAGCGGACTTTCAAGTCTTCAATTACTTCCAGATACTCACTGAATTCCAGGCCGTCACTGCAAGCGTACCGCTCGACGCAACTGACAGTGACCGATGCTGGGGGCGCCGCCACGCCGGCGACCGTCTCCGGTGTCTCCGGGGCTCGCGTCGTCGGTGGTCGTCCGGCAGGTTGCCCTTCGTCCTTCTGCGGCTGCGGCGCGGCTCTGCGCGTGTTCGGTCGTATCGTGCCGGAATTGAATCTTGCGGCCAATTGGCTGCGCTTTCCGCGGACATCACCCGCACCGGGAATGGTTGCTGCGCGACGAGGACACGTTTTCGTTCTGGAGCAGCACCTCGGAGGCGATGTCTGGATGGCCTATGACGCCAACTCGGGCGGACACGCCACGCGAATCCACGCACGTTCATTGCGAGGGTATGCGATCGTCAATCCGCGCGGTGGTTCGGCGGCTTGAGGGCCGCGGACACCACTCTCGACAAGATCGCGGACGGGTCGCAACATCGTTGCGACCTGCCCACGCTCGACCGATCGTCGGCGCGGGGCGCAGCGTCGGTCACAGCCGCAGCACTTTGCCGGGATTCATGATGTTCTGCGGATCGAGCGCGCGCTTGATGGTTCGCATGATGTCGAGCTCGGTCTTCGAGCGGTAATGGCTGAGCTCGTCGAGCTTGTCGATGCCGATGCCGTGTTCCGCCGAGATCGAGCCGCCCATCGAGGTGACGAGATCGTTCACGGCCCGCGTGATGGCCCCCTTGTATTGGGTCAGCGTCTGCTGATCCATGCCTGATGGCCCCATGAACGAAAAATGCAGATTGCCATCGCCGATGTGCCCCAAAGGATAGGGCCTGATGGTCGGGAGAATATCGAGCACCGCCGTGGTGCCCTTGGCGATGAACTCCGGAATCTTGGAGATGGCCACCGACACATCGAAGCTGAGCCCCGGACCTTCGGCCCGGGAGGCCTCGGCGACACTTTCGCGGATGCGCCACATGTTGCGCGCTTGACCGACCGTGTGGGCGATCACCGCATCGAGCACGCGGCCGGCCTCGAGTTGATGGCCAAGAAACTGCTCCATCTTCTCGGACATGCCCTCCGCGCCGTCCTGGCGCGCCCGCGAGGACGACCATTCCAGCAGCAGGTACCATGGCGTGTCGGCCTTGAGAGGATCCTGGGTGCCGGGAATATGGCGCAGCACCATGTCGATGGCGGCCCGGCTCATCAGCTCGCAGGAGCCGACATTGTCCTCGGACGCGCTGTGCGCTTCCGACAGGATCTCGAGGGCCGCGCGCGGATCGCGGATCGCCAGCCACGACGTAGAGACATCCTTCGGCGCCGGCCACAGCTTGAGCACGGCTTTGGTGATGATGCCCAGCGTGCCCTCGGCGCCCATGAAGAGGTGCTTGAGGTCATAGCCGGTGTTGTCCTTCTTGAGCGCGCGCAATCCGTCCCAGACCTCGCCGCTCGCCAGCACGACCTCGAGACCCAGCACGAGATTGCGGGCATTGCCATAGCGCAGCACCTGCACGCCGCCGGCGTTGGTCGATAGATTGCCGCCGATCATGCACGAGCCCTGGGCGCCGAGGCTGAGCGGCAGGAACCTGTCGTGCCGGCTTGCCGTCTCTTGAAGTGTCTGCAGCACGCAGCCGGCCTCGACCGTCATCGCGTAGCCGACGGGATCGACGTCCAGCACGCGGTTCATGCGGCCGAGCGACAACACGATGCCGGTGTGTGCAGGCCAGGGCGTTGCCCCACCCATCAGGCCGGTGTTGCCACCCTGTGGCACGATGGCGACGCCGTGCTCATGGCAAAGCCGGACCACTTTCGAGACCTCCTCGGTGCTGCCAGGACGGACGACGGCGCCGGCACCGCCAACCAGCAGTCCCCGCCAATCCGTCACGAATGGCTGCTTGCCGTGCGCGTCCTCGATGAGGCCCTTCTCACCCACGATCACGCGCAACGCATCGCGCATCTCGGCCGTCAAGGGAGCGGTCGGAATGGTGGGTTCGGACGACGGAAAGGCAGCCGGCATTTTCGTTTCCCCTGGCGCATCTTGGTGTGCACTGCGCACGTAACGTGCCCGGGTTATTGTCCACGTTTGGCGCGGGGAGTCTAACGGCAAGATGTCTCGAACTGCAGCCGGTGACGAATGCGGTCCGCGGGAGAGTTGAGCCTTGGGACGACGAGCGGTTGATTTTGCAAGACAGTCGGTCTAATAAATCATGATGAATAGAGCAGCCTCGGTTCCAGAGCCGCGCCGACGGGGGCGTCCTCCCAAGGACCAGTCGCAGCCGAATGCGCCGCGCGCGCGTCTGTTGCGGACGGGCGTTGCTATACTGACCGAGAAGGGATTCAGCGCCGTCGGCGTCGAGGAGATCCTGGATTCCGCGGACGTGCCGAAAGGGTCGTTCTATCATTACTTCGGCAGCAAGGAGGCTTTTGGCCTCGAGCTGATCGATGCCTATGCCGCCTATTTCGCCCGCAAGCTGGATCGATGGTTCGACGACATAGAGCGGGCTCCGCTGGATCGCCTGCGCGATTTCATCGCAGACGCGCGGTCGGGCATGGCTCGCTACGGCTATCGACGTGGCTGTCTCGTCGGCAATCTCGGGCAAGAGATGGGGGCGCTGCCGGAGCCGTTCCGAAAGCGCCTCGCCGCCGTCTTCAGGGATTGGGAGGCGCGGACCTCACGCTGCCTCCGCGCGGCGCAGCAGGCGGGCGACGTCCCCGAAGGCGTCGATTGCGACAGCCTCGCGCAGTTCTTCTGGATCGGCTGGGAGGGCGCGGTGCTGCGGGCGAAGCTGGAAAGGCGCCCCGACGCGCTCGACGTCTTCGCGCGAGGATTTCTCGCCATGATCCAGGCGAAGGAACGCGTGATCGTACCGATTTCCATCGACGAGTACCGAGGATAACCAGGCCATGACCCAGGCACTTGCCATCAGCCGCTTCCCTGTCCCTGATCTGGCCGACATGCCAGAGGACATCCGCGCCCGCATCGTCGCCGTCCAGGAGAAGTCCGGCTTCATCCCGAACGTCTTTCTCGTGCTGGCGCACCGGCCGGACGAGTTTCGCGCATTTTTTGCCTATCACGACGCGCTCATGGACAAGCCCGGCAACACCACCAAGGCCGAGCGGGAAATGATCGTGGTTGCGACCAGCAACCTCAATCAATGCCAGTATTGCGTCGTCGCCCATGGCGCGATCCTGCGGATCCGCGCCAAGGATCCGCTGATCGCCGACCAGGTCGCGGTCAATTACCGCAAGGCGGATATCACCGACCGGCAGAAGGCGATGCTCGATTTCGCCGTGCGCGTTTCGACCGAGGCCTACAAGGTTTCCGAATCCGATTTCGCCACGCTGAAATCGCACGGGTTCACGGAAGACGACATCTGGGACATTGCCGCGATCTCGGCCTTCTTCGGTCTCTCCAACCGGCTTGCCAACGTCACCAGCATGCGTCCGAACCCGGAGTTCTACAACATGGGACGTGGTTGACCGGATTCGCATGTTCACAACCGGCGGCGCCACGGCTCAAATGATGCGGACGTGTCCGGACGTCGATCTTGTTCGATGGGCCTGACTGGAAATCGAGGGAGAGGTGAAGAGATGACAGACTTCGTAACGCCGCGAGAGATGGCGGAGATGATACCCTCGGGATGCAAGCTCGGCCTGGCGCCGGACGATTACGCCGCGGCACCAGGACTGGTTCGGATGCTGATCGATCGCGGCATTCGCGATCTCCATGTGGTCTGCGCACCGATCGGCGGCATGCAGGTCGACATGCTCATCGGCGCTGGCGCCGTGGCAACGCTGGAGACGAGCGCCGTCAGTCTCGGCGAAGCCGGCGGCGCGCCCTGCTTCAGCCGGGCTGTCCGCGACGGATCTATTCGCCTCCGTGATGCCACTTGTCCCGCGGTGTTCGCAGGGTTGACGGCCGCGGAGAAGGGCGTTCCGTTCATGCCGATCCGCGGCATCATCGGCAGCGACGTCCTGGAGAAGCGCGACGACTGGAAGGTGACGTCCAATCCGTTCGACGACGGCGAGAAGATCGTCGTGGTCTCGGCGATCCAGCCCGATGTCGCTTTGTTTCATGCGCCTGAAGCAGACAGGTTCGGCAATGTGCGGCTGGGCCGCCGGCGCGAAACGATGCTGCTGGCCCATGCGTCGAAGCGGGCTTTCGTGACCGTGGAGCGCATCTCCGAGACGTCGCTGCTCGAGGACGAGAAGATGGCCGCGGGCGTCCTGCCCGCGATCTATGTGAGCGCGGTGGCACAGCTGAAGAACGGTGGATGGCCCACCGGGCTTTACGCCGAATATCCCAGGGATGGACAGGAAGTCGAGAAATACGCGCGCGCGGCGCGCTCGCCGGAAGGGTTCCAGGCCTACATGCGGGGCGCGAGGAGCGCGGCATGAGCGAGGCGTGCACCAGCCGCGAGTTGATGATCTACACGATCTCGCGGCTGCTGAAGGGCGTGCGGCATGTTGCAGTCGGCCAATCCTCGCCGATGCCGGCGGCGGGAGCGATGCTCTTGCGCGCGCTCAACCAGCGTGACGGGTTGGAGCACGTGCAGGTCTCGATCCTCGGGTCGGTCAAGCACAATTCCTTCACTGGCGGTGCCGAGGAGCTGTTCGATTGCGCTGCGCAGGGGCGCCTTGACGCCTTCTTTCTCGGCGGCGGCCAGATCGACGGTCAGGGCAACGTCAATCTCGTTGGCACCGGCGACTATCCGAACAATCCGGTCAGGTGGCCCGGCTCGTTCGGCTCCGCCTATCTGTACTTCCTGGTGCCGCGGGTCATTCTGTTCCGCGAAGAGCACAGCCTGCGATCCCTGGTGGAGCGCGTGGACTTCGTCTCCGCGCCTGGAGTTACCGACGAGACGGTCTATCGGCGAGGCGGCCCTCATGCCCTGCTGACCAATGCGGCGTTGTTTTCCTTCGACCGGGAAGCGGGACGTTTCCGCCTCGAGAGCACGCATCCGGGATATGGTTGGCGCGACATTCGAGGCACGACGGGATTCTCGTACGACAACGAGAGATGCGAGGTCACGACGCCGCTGCCGGACGAGGCGACGCTTGCTTTGATCCGGGGGCGAATCCGCGAGGAACTGCGCGAGTGCTATCCGCAGTTCGCGGGCAATATGCCCGGTCCGAACTGAGGCGGGATTTCGCTCCGGCGACGTTCTCTGTGGCCATCCTTCGAGGCGCAAGCCGTTGGCGGGCCTCAGGATGAGGACGGAGTGTGCGGCAGCACTCTCAACGGGCACCGATGCCGCTTAGCCTCATCCTGGGAGACCGCAAAGCGGTCGTCTCGAAGGACGAGGCGCGCGCTTGGCTGGCGGAAAATGCCGTGTGCGATTGCCCTGCGCTCCCGCGGGGCATTTGCGGCCAAGCGGGACCGACGGGAACTTGCCGCGGCGATATCGGCTTCATTACCGGCTGATGTGTCGATCCCGGCAACGTTCAGGCAATCTCTGCAACATTTCTAAACATCTTCGACAACTTCCCGCGGCCATCAGGGCGTAGAACGCGCTCGGACTTTACAGATCAGGATTGGCAGAATGCGATTGAAGGTTTTGGCGGCGCGCATGAGCATTGGCGCGGCCTGGCTCGTGCTCGTCGGCACCGGCCCGCTGCGCGCAGAGCCGGTGTTCGACAGTCTGGCCGGCGCATGGTCGGGCATCGGCACCATGAAGCCGTCGGACGGTCCGCGCGAGAAGGTTCGCTGCAAGGTGGCGTACAACGTCACCAGGCCGGGACGGTCGTTGACACTCGACCTGCGCTGCGCAAGCGATGCGTACAAGATGGTCCTGTCCGCGAACATCGAGCAGAGCGGGACGGAGCTTTCCGGCAACTGGTTCGAGAGCGAGTACCGGCAGGGCGGCAAGGTCTACGGCACCAACAAGGACGGCCTGATCGAGGCGCGAATAGAGGGAAACACAGTGGCCGCGCTGGTGACGATCCAGACCAGGAGTAACCGTCAATCCTTCCTGATGGAGGCGCCGGGCTCCTGGATGGCGGAGGTCGCGATCGAATTGAACAAGGACGCGAAGTAGCCGCTCTCCGGAGAGTCCAGGAGACGGCTGGACCCTAGAGCATGATCCGGAAAAGTGCGCAGAGGTTTTCCGAAAAGTTCATGCTCAAGCAATAAACTAAAGCGCGATGACGATTCATCCTAATCTCATCGCGCTTCAGTGGATGAGCTGGTTCAGAAAACCCTTCGCCCGCTTGATGATCAACGCTTGATGATCAACGCTTGGGAAGCGACGCCATCACCTCGCCCGCGTCTCCGTCCTCAAGGCAGGGCGTGACGGTCAACGGGAGCAGGTCAGACCATTGCGCGAGCCAACGATACATGGCTTTTGGATCACTCGATTCAGAGATCGCGAATCCCTGTCCATTCATGCCATGCCAGCGGCCCAGCATCTTGACGCCCTCGGGTGGTGCGCCACCGGTCTCGAGAAAGCGGGCGACGGCTGCATTGAAGGTGCCTTGAGGTACGCTCCAGGTGGTTATGAATTTCATGCGATTCTCCCATGACCAGAATTATCGGATGAACGTCGCGGCTGCGCCGCATGCGCACGATAGCGCCTGCGTATCGAATGACAACGGCGAATGAACACGCGCGTCGGTTTGATCCCTCCTGCTTTTTGCGCAAGCGCTGGTTTGGACGTAAGACGGCTACTTGCCGTCGTTCCAGATGTCGGTGGCGAGCTTCCAGTCGTCTCCGACCTTCTCCCAGACGACGACATACTTTCCGGTCACTTCCTGCGGTGTCGATCCCTTGGTCTTCAGGACGAACGTGCCGATCTCACGGGCCGCGGAAGAACCGAGTGGCTTGACATCCACCGTTGTGAGCTTCGGATCGGTCACTTGTTCAGCCATGCTTTTCCACATGACCTCGATGGCTGGTCGACCCTGCACCATCGCGGAGCCCGGCGGGAGCGCGGTCGCATCAGCGCTGTAGAGGGATGCAATCCCGGAAAAATCTCCCTTGTTGAACATCTCTATCCATTTCGCATTGTTCGCTTCGATCTCGGCCTTCTGAGCCAAAGCCGGCGCGCTCAACGCGATCACGATTGCAATCGCCGATGCAATGTTGCGCATGATCATCTCCAGACTCAATGTACGATGCGGACAAAGGGGCAGTCGTCTCGTCTCGAAGTGGATGCATTGAATGGCCCATCCCAGACCGGGACAGACGCAACGGCAATTCCGGAGAATTACCGTCAGCACCATTGACGAAGCTGCGCAGGGGAAAATTGACGGGCAATTGACCTGACGAGTATTCCATGTCGCGGCTCGAACGCTTGACCAGGCGCGCTCTTCGTCCCTGGCGGGCGCGGCCCGAAGGGGTTGGCATTGCCGGCGCAGCGTTCGGCCCGCTGCCTTTCGCAGCAAGCGCCGATTGGACGGGAAGCTATGCAGTCGTCCCCGATCGGCTGCTGCATGCTTTGCATTGTCTGCGGCGCCGTAGCGTTCGCCGTCAAACGACCCTCTTCGCCGGCTTAGTCGATGTTGAATTGCAAGATGGGAGTAACGCCATGACAGGCGAAGAAACGACCATCGTGGCGGGCATCGAAATTCCATCAACCGACCACTTCTTTCTGGCGTTGATCTTCGGGGTGCATATCCCCCTGGGCCTTGCGAGCGTTGCGATCGGCGCAATCGCAATGTTGAGTCAGAAGCGTCGCGGGCGTCATTCTAGGCTTGGAACGATCTATTTCTGGTGTCTGCTGGCGCTCTTCGCGTCCGCGACGTTACTGTCGCTTATGCGCTGGGCCGAAAACTATCACTTGTTCGTCCTCGGTACGTTGTCGTTCGCCTGCGCCTGGATCGGTCGCACTGCGCTCCGGCACCGCTGGCGGTATTGGGTCAGGGTCCATATCGCGGGGATGGGCCTGTCGTATATCCTGATGCTGGTTGCCTTCTACGTGGACAACGGAAAGCAGCTTCCACTTTGGAAGGACCTGCCTCATTTCATGTACTGGCTGATACCTCTGGCCGTTGGTATTCCGCTCATCGTTCGGGCGCTTCTGTGGCCGCCGTTAGCGCCAGCCCGCCCTGATTTCCACCTGATGCGGTAGCTAACGACATTCCTTCAATCGACGTCCTACCGCGGCGCCTCCTGACTGCGGTTGGTTTTGGGGCCTCGCACGGCCGATTTGGGTCCGGAGGTGGCTGACTTCTACCCCAAGCCGAGAGATTGGGACTCGGAAAAAGGCTTGACCTTCCAGTTCGGGTTACAAAAGGGATCAATGACTTAGCGGGTCCGCAAATCGTCTGCCTCGGCTCGGCCCGTCTCAGCAACCGACTGTTGCAAATCGGGGCGCGGCCGAGACAGGAGAAAGGACCGCCGCCAACTGCTCGGGGACTGTCAACGTCCGGGGGCCGAGGCGGCGGTCCTCAGGCGCGAGAACTTGGGGAGTCCTAGGGCCTGAAGGCAACGATAGCGGCTGCGATGCCGCTCCACCAAGCGGAGAACAATTGCTGCGTATGGAGAATTGTTGCGCATGTGCGAAGATCGGCGTCACTTCGCTTCCTTGTTCAATTCGATCGCGACCTCCGCCATCCAGGAGCCCGGCGCCTCTATCAGGAAGCGACTTGCTCGAAACGATCTGCTGTTTTTCCACCCCGGTGATTGCGAGAGGGACCCGAAGGCCCTTACACCATTGCATCGAATATTCAGTTACGGTGGCACGCCGCCCGTCGGGCAAAACACCCTGTCAATCCCTCGACGCAAAAACATTCCTATTTACCGAATTTCGGATATGTCGTATCAATGGCTCATCCCGCCCGCCACAAGGGGCGTTTCGCGATCGTCACGAGACGCGGGCCGGGAGGCGGTGGCCGCGACGGCGTCGGCGCGCTGGGCAGGCTGCAGGGCGGGATCCCCGTGAGCAGCTGCACGCGCGATACGACACGGCGCTGACGGCGTCCTTGGTTCGGCCTCGATGGTGAGCGCACGCAAGCCATCGGGGACAGGAACGGGGATGTGCGCGGACGGCAAAATCGTGTGGTCCTGACGCCCGGGGTCTGTGCGTCAAGTGTTGCGGTGATGTTGCGGCTCAACCGGGTCAGCACATCAGTCATCCGCAACGCGACGGGGGCAATAGTGCATCGCTCCCCGGGGAGAGCGCGACATAAGCCGTAAAGCCATCCGCGCAGGGAAGGCCGGTCGCCCGGCTACACCTGTTGTCCAACCCGTGCGCGTCTTGTTCGCACACGGGACCGCGGGTGCCAGCCGGCGCCCGGCCTTCCCTGCGCCCTTTCTGAACAAGAAGGGCAACGACGAGAGCAAAGCTCGGGCGAAATGAGCCGCGAGAATGCGGAAGTGTGTCTTCCGAATGGATCACGTTTATGGGCAGTCTCGTGCCCCGGACGCAGCGCAGCGTCCCTTTGACGGAGCGCTGCAGAGCCGGGGCCCATGATCGCGGCGAACCGTGTAGCTTCTGGGTCCCGGCTTGGCGCAGCAACGCTCAAGGCGTTGCTGCGCGTCCGGGACACAAGCGTCCCTTACGCGCTCTCCGTCTCCCGGTGCACGTCGTGCACGACGAGGCCCATGCCTTCCTCCGGCATCTTGATCCAGTCGCGGCGCTTCAGCGTGCGCTTGGTGTCTTCATAGCCGCTGGTCCAGTGCTCGCGCATCGAGGTGCCCGAGAACTCGTGGTCCTTGGCGTCGCCCTCATAGGCCTTTTGCTGGTAGATCAGATGCAGGATCGCGATCTCCGGCATGTGGCACAGGCTCGTCTTCAGCTTGCGCTCCTCGTCGGACAGTTGCTCGTCCGGCAGCTTCGCCAGCGCCTTGTGGAGCAGGACCTTGAGATTGTGGGTGCGGCGATAGACGTCGGTGTTGTGGCGCGTGCGCGAGGAATACATGATGTCCTTGTGGCGAGCCATCACGTCCTGGATCGAGCGCGGCAGCACGCCGCGCGCGCTGAACAGGTCGACCTGAAACACCAGCGAATTTGAGCGCATCCTCCTGGTCGAGCAGGTGTTGCAGCGGCGTGTTGGAGACGATGCCGCCGTCCCAGAAATGATCGGTGCCGATCCGCACCATCGGCAGCGCCGGGGGCAGGGCGCCGGAGGCCATGATGTGCTCCGGCTCGATCTCGTCATGGGAATTGTCGAAATAGATGAAATTGCCCGAAAGCACGGTGACCGCGCCGACCGCGAAGCGGACCTTCTTCTCGTTGATGAGATCGAAGTCGACCAGCTCGAGCAGGCTCTCCTTCAGCGGCATGGTGTCGTAATAGCTGGTCGCGGTGCGCGCGCCGACCGGGCTGAACCAGGGATTCATTTGGTGCGGGGTGAAGAATCCGGGCTGGCCCATCGCCGAGGTCATCCAGGCGCTGGTGAGATTGCGCCACTGGCGGAAGACGTCGCCGTCGGGCGTGTAGTGCCAGATCTTGCGGTTGGTGATGCGCTCCCAGAAGATGCGCAGCGCCTCGAGCCGCTTTTCCGGCTTGTTGCCGGCGATGATGGCGGAGTTGATCGCGCCGATCGAGACACCGCAGACCCAGTCGGGCTCGATGCCGGCCTCGTGCAGCGCCTGATAGACACCGGCCTGGTAGGCGCCGAGCGCGCCGCCGCCCTGCAGCACCAGCGCGATGCGATCGCAGCGTTCGGGCCGCCAGCCCCGCGAGGGCGCCTGATGGCTCTGATATGTCGGATGCGACGTGCGGGCGTCCATGGCGATGCCTCCTGCTTGCGCAAGACGATTGCGTCACGTGGTGACGGCGTGATGACAGGGCGGCACCGATGCATCGCCGGCAACGCAGACCGACCACGCTGCAATGGCAGGGGTCGTGCGCCTGACGGAAAAGCTTCACATCGCAGTCAATGAGGATCGCTAGCAATTGCCGCCGATCAGGAACACAGGAGACCAGCGATGCGAAGCGAAGACGTGCTGAGACTTCCGTCCATGCCCGCGGCGGGGCCGAGCTATCCGGCCGGTCCGTATCGGTTCGTCAACCGCGAATTCCTCGTCATCACCTACGAGACCGACCCGGAGCTGATCCGTGCCGGCCTACCTGAGCCGTTGCAGCCGATCGACCAGCCGATCGTGCATTACGAATGGATCAAGATGCCTGACTCCTCCGGCTTCGGCAGCTACACCGAATCCGGCCTCGTCATCCCCGCGCGTCTCAACGGCGAGGACGTCAACTTCGTCTCGCAGATGTATCTCGACGACGATCCGCCGATCGCCGCCGGCCGCGAGATCTGGGGCTTTCCCAAGAAATACGCCCATCCCAAGCTCGAGATCGTCAAGGACACGCTGACGGGCACGCTGGAATATGCCGGCCAGCTCGTCGCCATGGGCACCATGGGCTACAAGCACGAGAGCATGGCCGGCAACGGCGATCTCACCCGCGCCACGCTGTCGAAGACGCAGATCAATCTGAAGATGATCCCGGGCGTCGACGGTCGTCTCGAGGTCTGCCAGCTGGTCGCGATCAACCTCGTCGACATCGTGCCGAAGGGCTCCTGGATGGGGCCGGGCCGGCTGCACCTGGTGCCTCATGTCAACGCGCCGGTCGCCGATTTCCCGGTCCGCCGCTGCCTCGGCGCGCATCATTACATTGCCGATCTGACGCTGCCGTTCGGCCGCGTCGTCCATGACTACATCAGGCAAGCCGAGGCGGCCGCGACCGGGCTGGCGGCGGAATAGGGCGGCATCATCAAACTGTAACACTGGCGTAATTGAGTACCCGCGTGGGGTCCGGAAGATGCCGTCAGCCATCTTCCGAAACGGGGCAGTTGTTGACGGTTGGGGCTATCCATGGCTGAGCCGGCAAAGCTTGCCAGCGCATTATCGAACGCCGAACCCGCCATTCCCGGCCTGGTCTGGGCCTTCCGCCTGCACAGCGACGGCAGTGCCGAGGCGCTGCCGGTCGACCAGCCGATCGAGTTCAGCCATGACGGCCGGCTCTGGCTGCATTTCAACCTGACCGACGCGCGGGCGCGGCCCTGGATCGCGGCGTCGCAGCTGCCGGCGCTTGCACGCGAACTGCTGCTGTCGAGCGACACCTTCCAGCAGCTTCACGTCATCGACCACTGCGTCTACGGCGTGTTTTCCGACCTCGTGCGTGAGATCGACAGCGCGACGGAGGAGACCGCGTTCCTGCGCTTCGCCATGACCGAGCACCTGCTGGTCTCCGGCCGCCATCAGGCGCTGTGCTCGGCGGACGCCACGCGGCGGGTGCTCGAAGGCGGCTACCGCGTCGACAATGTCGCTCATCTGCTCGAAAAGATCGTCGATGAGGTCGCGGACACGCTGGACCGGATGGCCGACAAGCTCGGCCAGGAGATCGACGATATCGAGGAGCGCATCCTCGCCGATGACGCGAGGCCGGAGATGCGCCGCAATCTCGGCCGGCTCCGCCGCACCTGCGTCCGGCTGCATCGGCAGCTCACCGGATTGCGCACGCTGTTTCACCGTCTCGATCAGAAGAACACCGATCATTTGTCGCCGGCGTTGCGGATCCAGGCCGGCAAGCTCGCGCAGCGGCTCGACGGGCTCGATCACGACATCGTCGAGCTGCGCGAGCGCAGCCGCCTGCTCGAGGAAGAGCTGCGCTTCAAGAACGAGGAGGAGAGCAACCGCCATCTCCACACCCTCTCGATCGTGACCTCGCTGTTGCTGCCGCCGACGCTGATCACGGGCATCTTCGGCATGAACACCAAGGGCCTGCCGCTGACCGAGGTCGAAAGCGGATTTTTGTGGGCGGCGGTGCTGATGGCCTGCTCGGTGGCTGCGGCCTATCTCTTCATGCGGCGCACCGGTATCTTCAAGTAGCGTGTGTCGATCGTGAGTTGGGGGACCCAAATATCCGTGGCGGCCGCGATCGCCGTGGCCTGCACGGCGACGAGCGCGCTCGCCGGTGCCAAGGACGAAAGCGCGGCCGCATGGCTGTTTCCCAAATGGTTCAACGCGTGGCATGACGGCCTTGCCGGCAAGGGCCTGAATTTCGGCGCCACCTATATCGCAGACAACATCGCCAACGCCGCCGGGGGCGTGAAGCGCGGCGCCATCCATTTCGGCCGGCTCGATCTGTCGGTCGATGCCGATCTCGACAGACTGGTCGGCTGGACCGGCGGCCGCTTTTACGCCAATGCTCTCGTCATCTACGGCCAGGGGCTCAGCCGCAACTATGTGATGAACCTCGCCACCATCAGCGAGATCGAGGCGCTGCCGGACCAGCGGCTCTACAACGCCTATTTCGAGCAGAGCTTTTTCAATGACCGCCTGAACATCAGGGCCGGCCAGCAGGCCGCCGATGTCGAGTTCTTCGACAGCCAGACCGACGACCTCTTCGTCAACGGCACCTTCGGCTGGCCCGCGATCAAGGCCAGCAATCTTCCGGCCGGCGGCCCGGCGCCGCCGATCGCGGTGCCCGGCATTCGCATCAAGGCCGCACTGACCGACAAGATCACCGCGTATGGTGCGGTGTTCAACGGCGATCCGTCCGGGCCCGGCGATGTCGATCCTCAGCTGCGCGATCATCATGGCCTGGCATTCCGCGTCAACGATCCGCCGTGGGTGATCGGGCAGGTCCGCTTCAACTACGACATCGATATCGGCGGCCGTCCGCTCGCCGGCAATTTCACGCCGGGCGCGTGGAAGCACTACGGCTCGTTCGACAGCCAGCGCTTGACGGCGGAGGGGATGTCGATCGCCGATCCCGGCGGCAGCGGCATTCCCGCAAGGCTCAAAGGCAATTACGGCATCTTCGCCGTGATCGAGCAGGTGCTGTATCGTCCGCCTGAGGTGACCGAGACCAGCACGTCGGCCTCGCTCCCCGGCATCACCGCGTTCGGCCGCATCGCCCACAGCCCGCCGGATCGCAATCTGATCGACCTCTATATGGACGGCGGCATCGGCTTCGTCGGCTTCACGCCGGGCCGCCCGCTCGACCGCTTCGGCGTGGCGATGGCCTATATGCGGATCTCGAACACCGCGCGCCATCTCGACGTCGACACGCAGGCCTTCACCGGCATCCGGAGCCCGGTGCGCAGCAACGAGACACTGATCGAGATGATCTACGAGGCGCACATCAAGCCGGGCTGGCTGATCGCGCCTTACTTTCAATATGTGTTCCGTCCCTCCGGCGGCATCGCGAATCCGAACGATCCGAGCGGTATTTCCAGGATCGGTGACGCCGCGGTGTTCGGCGTCACCACCACGATCCGGTACTAGGCCGAGGCCGTCGCCGGCTGTAGTTTGGGTTGCCGCGACAGCGCCAGCACGATCAACGAGGCGAACACGCAGAGCGCGCCGGCGATGAAGAACGCGGGCAAATAGCTCTCATAGACCGTCCGCGAGAGACCAGCGCCGAACGCCGCGGTGCCGGCGCCGAGCTGATGGCCAGCAAAGATCCAGCCGAACACCAGATTGGCGCGCTCGGGTCCGAATTTCTGCGCGGTGAGGCGCACCGTCGGCGGCACCGTCGCGATCCAGTCGAGGCCGTAGAACATCGCGAAGATCGAAAGGCCATAGAACGAGAAGTCGCTGAACGGCAGGAAGATCAGCGAGAGCCCGCGCAGGCCGTAGTACCAGAACAAGAGATAGCGATTGTCGTAGCGGTCCGACAGCCAGCCCGACATGATGGTGCCGAAGAAGTCGAAGATGCCCATGGCTGCGAGCAGGCTCGCGGCCTGCACCTGCGGGATGCCGAAATCGAGGCACATCGGGATCAGGTGAACCTGGACGAGGCCGTTGGTGGAAGCGCCGCAGACGAAGAAGGTCGCAAACAGGATCCAGAATGCAGTCGACTTCGAGGCATCGCGCAGCGTGCCGAGCGCCACGCCCGTGATCGAGCCGTGGCTCACGGGCGGGGTGGGCAGGGGCTCGGTGCCTTCGTCGCCGTACGGGCGCAGGCCGAGATCGCTCGGCCGGTCGCGCATCGCAAGCAGGACGGCCAGCGCGGAGACGCCGAGCATGATGCAGACGAAGCCGAGCGCCAGCCGCCAGCCATAGCGATCGGTGAGGCTTGCGAGCAGCGGCAGGAACACGAGCTGACCAGTGGCGACGCTCGCGGTCATGATGCCGACGACGAGGCCGCGCCGTGCCGCGAACCAGCGCGTGGCAATGGTCGCGCCGAGCACCAGCGCGGTCATGCCGGTGCCGATGCCGATCACCACTCCCCAGAGGGCGACGAGCTGCCAGACCTGAGTCATGCCGAGCGATGCGACCAGCGCCGAGACCACGATCAGCTGTGCCGCCAGCGTGACGTTGCGCAGCCCGTAGCGGTTGAGCAGGGCGGCGGCGAACGGCGCCATCAGCCCGAACAGGATGAAACGGATCGACAGCGCGGAAGAGATCTCCGCCGTGCTCCAGCCGAACTCCTTTTGCAGGGGAACGATGAACACGCCGGGCGCGCCGACCGTGCCGGCGCTGATCAGCGCGGCAAGGAAGGTCACGCCGACCATCACCCAGCCGTAATGAATGTTGCGGCGGGG